>JBGQKF010000040.1:0-17192 GCA_041499435.1 Gammaproteobacteria bacterium | reverse complement strand
TCCGGCATGCCCGTCTCGCCAATAGTCACGGCTATTGGCAGCGACGGTCGAGCCGCAACTGGCTCGGAACTCGGCTCGCCATGCCGCCCGGCCCACGGCGAGTGTGTTGCTGTGGGGCGGGGACGGGCGGCGGCGGGCTGCTCCCGCAAACGGCCGCAAGCGGTAACGTGTCGCAGCCCGACCCCGAGTCCTTCATGAATTATCCAGGCTAGGCGAAAAAAAAGGCCAGCGAGGGGGCGCCGGCCGTCGGAGAGGGGAACTCCGATGGCATCACAGCTTACTCATGGACACTTACTGGACACTTACTTCAGAGGAGCTCGGGAGCGATGCGAATCCTGGTGGTGGAAGATGACCCCGTGCTGCGCGATGGACTGAGCCGTTCGCTGCGCAATGCCGGTTATGCAGTGGAAGTCGCGGACGACGGCAAGCTCGCCGATCAGCTGCTGTCCGTGCATGCGTTCGATCTGGTCGTGCTCGACCTGGGTCTGCCCGGCCTGGACGGCATGGAAGTCCTGCGCAGGCTGCGGCGCCGAGCCAGCACGGTCCCGGTCCTGATCCTGACCGCCCGCGACAACGTCGCGGATCGAGTGACCGGCCTGGATGTGGGTGCCGATGATTATCTGGTCAAGCCATTCGAGCTTGTCGAGCTCGAGGCGCGCGTTCGTGCGCTGATGCGCCGGGCACAGTCCGTGGCCACCGCACGCATCAACCACGGGGCGCTTACCCTCGATACCGCGGCACGCCGCGCCTTCGTCGGCAAAGACGCCCTCGATCTATCCGCGCGCGAAGTTGCGCTGCTCGAAGCGCTGCTCCTGAGCGCCGGAAGGGTGGTGAGCAAAGATCAGCTCGCCGACCGGCTATACGGGGTGAGCGATGAGGTAGGCCCCAACGCCATCGAAGTGTTCGTGCACAGGCTTCGGCGCAAAATCGAATCGGCTGGCGTGTCGATTCGTACGATCCGCGGTCTGGGCTATCTGGTGGAAAAGCCCAGCCATCCCTGACCTGAGCGCCGTGCGCGTGGCGTTCCACCGACGTGTGCCGAAAATGCAGCGTCGGTCCGGTTCGCGGGCAGAAAAGTGGACGCGGCACCGCCACGCGCCTGGGGGCGTTCCATGAGCCTGCTGCATCCGGCAATGTCGCTGCGCGAGCGGCTCATGGCCGGGCTCGTGGTCTCGCTCGTGCTCTGGTCGCTGTGCAGCTCAGCCGTCGCTTACCTGTTGGCACGCCATTTCACCACGCAGGCCTACGATCGCTCGCTGCATGCATCGATCCTCGACATCGCCAGGCAGATCAAGCTGATGAACGGCAAGCCGGGCGTCGACTTACCACCGGCCGCATTGGAGATGCTGGAGTGGAACGAGCTCGATCGCGTCTATTACCGGGTAGTGACAGCAACTGGGATCGCTGTAGCAGGCGACGCCGCGCTACCCTTGCCCGCCGGACCCATCAATCAGATCGACCGCTACTACGACGGCCAGTACAAGGGTACGAGCGTGCGCGTTGCCGCCGCCACCCATTCCCTGCCCGGCTATCAAGAGCCGCTCCTGGTGATGGTTGCCGAGACCACCGACGCGCGCCGCGCCATCACGCGCAAGATTCTGATGGCGACCTTGCTCATCGAAATGCTGCTGATCGTCCCGCTCCTCGGCGGCATCTGGCTGGTGGTAGGCCGCGGGCTCGCGCCGCTGGGTCGTCTGCGCGAGGATGTCGCACGACGCTCGGACCACGACCTGAGCGCAATCGACGTCCGCAGTACACCGGGTGAAGTACGCCCGGTGGTTGAAGCTCTGAACGGCTTGTTCGCCCGACTCGACAGCGCTCTGTCCTCCCACCGTCGTTTCGTCGCCAACGCCGCCCACCAATTGCGCACACCCTTGGCGGGCCTGCACACCCAAGCCGAGCTCGCGCTGCGCGAGACCGATCGGGGGGCTCTGCAGCGCTCACTCGAGCAGCTGCATCAGGCTTCAGGTCGCGCTTCCCACTTGATCAACCAGCTCATGTCGCTGGCCCGCCTGGAACCGCGCACCGGCCGACCTCTGCAACTGGAGCAACTCGACTTGAACGAGCTCGCGCGCTCAACGACGGCACGCTGGGTGCCGCGCGCACTCAACGCGGACATCGATCTGGGGTTCGAGTCGAGCGGGCGCGCCTTGGGTGTGCTGGGAGATCGTCTGCTGCTGGAGGAATTGCTCGGTAATCTGATTGACAATGCGGTGCGCTATGCGCCGCGCGCAGGCGAGGCCACGGTGCGCGTGAGCGAGACGGACAAGAGCCCGGTGCTCAGCGTGGAAGATACCGGCCCCGGTATTCCCGAGGATGAGCGCATGCTGGTCCTCGAGCGGTTTCAACGCGGACGCAACGCGCTGCAATCGCCAGGCAGCGGGCTGGGGCTTTCCATCGTACGCGAAATCGCGCAGACGCACGGCGCATCGGTGCTGATAGAGGCCGGACCGGGCGGACGCGGTACCGCGATTCAGATCAAATTCCCGGCGGCCTGAAGAGCTAGCCCGCGGCCGCCTCCAGCGCTTCGGGCTCGCCTTTGTCAAGCTGCGCCTGTTCACGCTGCTGCAGGGCCCACATCTGCGCGTAGGCGCCATCGCGCTCGAGCAATGATTCGTGCGTGCCGCGCTCGATGATACGGCCATGATCCATCACCAGGATCTCATCGGCATCCACCACGGTCGACAAGCGATGGGCGATCACCAGTGTCGTGCGATGCTGGGCGATGCGCTCGAGCTCGCTCTGGATGGCTTTTTCGGAACGCGAATCGAGCGCGGAGGTGGCCTCGTCGAACACGAAGACCTCTGGATTCTTGAGAATCGCGCGCGCGATGGCCACGCGCTGCTTCTCCCCGCCTGAGAGTTTCAACCCGCGCTCGCCGACCTTGGTCTCGTAGCCGTCGGGCAGCGTAACGATGAAATCGTGGATGTGGGCGGCGCGTGCTGCATCCAGCACTTCCTCGCGCGTGGCCTGCGGACGCCCATAGTTGATGTTGTAGAAGATGGTGTCGTTGAACAGCACGGTGTCCTGCGGCACGATGCCCAGGCTCGCGCGGAGGCTCGTCTGGGTAACGTCGCGGATGTCCTGGCCGTTGATCATGATGCGCCCGCGATCGACATCGTAGAAGCGGAACAGCAGCCGCGACAGCGTGGATTTTCCTGAACCGCTGTGCCCCACCACCGCGACTTTTTTGCCGGCCGGGATCTCGAAGCTCACGTCGAACAGGATCTGGCGCCGCGGCTCGTAGAAGAAATCGACGTGCTCGAGGCTCACCCGCGCATGCTTTGCCGCCAGCGCCGGCGCTCCAGGCTGGTCCTGCACTTCGCGGTTCTCACGCAGCAAACGAAACATCTTGTCCATGTCGGTGAGCGACTGCTTGATCTCGCGGTACACCATGCCCAGAAAGTTGAGCGGGATGTAGAGCTGGATCAACAGCCCATTGATCAACACCAGATCGCCCAGTGTGAGACGGTGATCGACCACACCCTGGGCCGCCAGGATCATGAGCAGGGTGAGCGCGACTGCGATGATGGCGCTCTGGCCGATGTTCAGCAGCCCGAGCGAGGCTTCGTTCTGCACTTCGGCGGCTTCGTACTTACGCAGATTTTCGTCGTAGCGATGCGCCTCGAATTCCTCGTTGTTGAAGTACTTGACCGTCTCGTAGTTGAGCAGGCTGTCGATGGCGCGCGAGTTGGCTTTCGAGTCGAGCTCGTTCGCGCGCCGCCGGATCTCCATGCGCCACTCGGTCACGGAGAACGTGAACGCCATGTACAGAATCACGGCGACCAATGTCACCCCGGCGAAGCGCCAGTCGAACTTGGTGAGCAGCACAATGGCGACCAGGCTGAATTCGAGAATCACCGGGATGATCGAGAACAGCATGTATGACAGCAGCGTCGAGATGCCGCGTGTGCCGCGCTCGATATCGCGCGACACCCCGCCGGTCTGCCGGTCCAGATGGAAACGCAGGGACAGCGAATGCAGATGACGGAACACCTGCAACGCTACGCGGCGAATCGCCCGCTTGGTGACGCGCACGAACACGATGTCACGCAGCTCGGCAAACAAGGTCGTAGACAGCCGCAAGAGGCCATAGGTGATGAGCAGAGCGAGCGGCAGCATCAGCACAGCCGTCTTGGCATCCAGGGCGTCCACGATCTGCTTCATCAGCAGCGGCACGCCGACATTGGCGACCTTCGCCGCTGTGAGGAAGGACAGCGCGAGGATCACCCGCCCCTTGAACTCCAGCAGATAGGGAAGCAGGGTGCGGATGGTTCGCCAAGCGTCGCGGCGCGGCGGGAAGGGATCGTTACCAGGTGCAAGAGGTCGCATGCGGCTCGTCGTCGCTATCCAGGTTAAGCGGCGGCCACGCTGTCAGACGACAAAGACAGTCGTGTTTTTGGGTAACGTACTGGCGTACCCGCGAATGAAGGCCGCTTGCCGGCAGGGCGATTTGCGGCCACCGACAACCATACCATGAGTATGCGTCTGCATCGAAAGCTCGCTGCAGTGTCTTGCCTCAGGCAGCTTCCGGTCGACACCAAGCCAGCGCCGCAGACGACGGATCGTTTTCGCATAAGATATACGTACAAGTATGGCGTCACAGCGCCTATTGCAAGCACCCCCTGCCGCCCAGCCCGGCCAACCATTATCACACCGCTTCCATGCCAGCTCCCGGCGTGCGCCTGCAAGATCTCACCTGGATCGAAGCACAAGCTGTACTCGATGCGCACACGGTGATCGTCATACCGCTCGGCGCAAGGGCGAAGGAGCATGGACCGCATCTCAGGCTGGACAACGACTGGACTCTCGCGCAGTATCTGGCCGGCCGCGTGCTGGCGGCGACCCGCGTGGTGCTGGCCCCGACGGTGGGCTATTACTATTATCCGGCCTTTGTGGAGTATCCGGGCTCAGTTACTTTACGACTCGAGACCGCACGCGATCTCATCGTGGACATCTGTGGAAGCCTGGCAGCTTTCGGTCCACGCCGCTTCTACGTGCTCAACACTGGCGTGTCCACCGTACGGCCGCTCGCGGTAGCGGCCGATGCGCTGGCACAGCAAGGTCTGCTGTTGCGTTATACCGATCTGCGCCAGCTTGCGGCCGAAGCGGTCCGCTACTGCTCGGAGCAGGCCGGCGGGACGCATGCAGACGAGATCGAAACATCGGTCATGCTCTACATCGCCCCGGAGCGCGTGGCGATGGGTGAGGCCGTATGCGATTACCATGCGGGCAGCGGACCTTTGACGCGGGAGCCGCATTCGCAGGGCACGTATTCGCGCAGCGGTGTCTTCGGCGACGCCACGCTGGCGCGGTGGGGCAAAGGCCGCAGCGTGGCAGAGGCCATGGTGGCCGGCATCCTGAGCGACATCGAGCGACTGCGCAGCGAGCGCCCGCCGCTATCGCCATGATGCACCGCTGAGGTAACCGGGCCGTATAATCGCGGCGCGCAAACGCCCTACAGGGAGACGGGAAGAATGAGATCCATGCACAGCAAGCAGAGCGGCTTCAGCCTGATCGTATGGCTGGTGATCGTCGTGATCTTGGCCGGCGCGCTGTTCTCGGCTTACTTATGGCTCATGCTCAACTGGGCCTATTCGGACGGCGAGCGCGCGGGCTGGGTGCAGAAACTGTCTCGCAAAGGCTACCTGTGCAAGACCTGGGAGGGCGAGATGGCGATGGTCTCGCTGCCGGGGTCGGTTCCGGAAAAGTTCATCTTCACCGTGCGCGACGAAAGGGTCGCACAGCAGATCAACGAAGCGATGGGTCGGCGGGTATCGCTCTACTACGAGGAGCACATCGGGCTGCCGAGCTCCTGCTTCGGCGATACCGGCCACTTCGTCAAGGGCGTCAGGGTAATTGAAGAAAGTCTCGGCCCACCGCTCAGCGCCCCGGCGCAACCGGCCCCCGCTGCGCCGACCCCCGCGGCACCGGGCCCGGGACCGCAGGTGCCCAAGCAATAACGCGTACACGACAGCGTCGGTCCGGCCTGCGCTAGCCTGGATAATTCATGAAGGACTCGGGATGATGGCGAGCCGAGTAGCCCGCCCCAATACTCTGTACTGCGCAGGAGTTGGCCAATTGACTCGTCACACCGGTCATTCTCTACACACCGGGGCGTCTTCATGAATTATTCTAGGCTAGACTGCACGCGTGGAACCTCCTCGCCTGCCAGCTGGCGTGCGCGTCATCGTGCGCGACTGGCTGAGCGCCAACCATATCGTGCTACTCCAGCCGGGCTGCAATGTAGTCGTGGACACCGGCCACGTGTCGCGCGCGCAGGAGACGCTCGAGAGGCTGCGCGACCCGCAGTTCCTGGGCGAGGGGCCGCTGCATCTGATCGTCAATACGCATTGCCATAGCGATCACATGGGCGGCAATGCATTGCTCGCACGCACCTATCACGCGCCGGTCGCTGTTCCCTCGGGCGAAGCCCCGCTGATCCGCAGCTGGGATACGCGGCGACTGTGGCTCGACTATGCAGACCAGCGCTCCGAGCGCTTCACGGTCGGCGAGGAGCTGCAGCCCGATGCGTTCTACCAGTGGGGCGGCTTGCGCTGGCAGGCGATTGCGGCGCCCGGCCACGACATGGGCGCGGTCGTCTTCTATTGCGCGGACGAAGGTCTGCTGATTTCCGGCGATGCGCTGTGGGAAAACGGCTTCGGCATCGTGATGCCACAGGAGCCTAAAGCACTGGCAGCAACGCGCGACACACTGGAAGCACTGGCGAAGCTCGACGTGCGCGTGGTAATCCCCGGCCACGGACCGCCGTTCAGCGACTTTTCCGGTGCGATGGAACGCGCTTTTTCGCGTCTGCAAGCGTTCGAAGCCGACCCGCTAAGGATGGCACGCGGCGTGTTGAAAGCCATGCTGACGTTCATGCTGCTCGAACGCGGGCGCCTGCCGGTCTCTACGCTTGCGGCTTATCTGGATGGCGTCGCGATCTATCGCGAGTACAACACGCTTTACTTCCGCTTGCGCCCGCAGGCCCTGGTGGATCTGCTGGTAGGGGAGCTGTCGCGCACCGGCGCGATTCGCAGGAGCGGCGCCTTCCTCCTGCCCGGAGATGCGATACTGAGCCTCGAGCGCTCTTGCAAGCGGCAGGACTCGAGCTAGCTAGCGCTCGTGCGCGGCTTCGTCAAACGCCTTGCGCACCGGCGATAGCAGGTATTCCAGCACGGTGCGATCGCCCAGCTTGATCTCGGCATCGACCTGCATGCCCGGTGTGAGGCGGTGCTTGACACCATTGGCATCCAGATATTGCGATTTGAGCTCCACCAGACTGCGGAAGCGATGCATCGGCGGGGCTTTGGCCTCCGCGTTGGGATCGTTGCTGGCCTGCTGCTCGGTCGCGTCTGCGCCGACATTGGTCACGACGCCTTCGATCATGCCGTACTTCTGAAACGGATACGGCGCGACTTTGACCTTGACCACCTGACCCGGATGAACGAAACCGCGGTCGAGATTGGTGACCCAGACCTCGGCGCGCAGCGGCTCATTGGCTGGAACGATCGTGAGGAGCACACTGCCTGGTGTGAGTACCGCACCCTCGGTATGCGTAGCCAGATCCTTGACGGTGCCATCCTGCGGCGCCTTCAACTCCAGCAGGTCGCGCCGCAATAACTGTTTGCGCTGGTCCTGTTCCAGCTTTTCGGCCTGCGAAGTCACTTCCACACGCTCGTTGTACAGCGCCTGGCGATAGTTGGAATCCAGCTGCTCCATTCGCTTGCGCGACTGCGTGATCGTGGCGCGATAGCCTTCGATGGCATGGGCCTGTGCCCTCATCTCCTGCTGCGCCTCGATGCGCTGGCGCTTGCGCTCCTCGGCCAGCAGACGTCCCGCGAACCCTTCTTTTTGCAGCTGCTGCCAGGCGCGCTCCTGGTCCTGATAGATCGGCAGCGTTTGCTTCAGCTTCGATTGCATCTCCAGCGCGGACTGCAGATCCTGCTCCGCTTTGCTCAGCACGGCACGCTGTGCCTCCACCGCGTCGTTCTGTGCTTGTCGATGCGACTGGTACTGCGCGAACATCTGCTTGAACACCTCGGGGGAGTCGCCGGTCTGCTGTGTCGGCTCCATGCCAGCGAGCTCCGCATCGATACGGCGCTGTGCCAGCCTGGCAATCTGCAGCTGGTCGCTCACCTGCTTGGTATCGACTTCCGAAAGGCCCGGATCCAGACGTGCCAGCACCTGACCGGCATGCACCGCATCGCCCTCGCGCACCAGAATGTCCTTGACGATCCCGGCACTCGCCGGCTGCACCACCTTGACGTAGCTCTGCGGAATGAGCTTTCCGGACGCCACAGCGATGATGTTCAGCCGCCCGATGGTGGACCACACTGCGAGCAGCAGCAGCAGCGCCCCCAGCGCGTACAGGACCGCGCGCGGCAGAGGCGGCGGCGGCTCCTGCTGCAGCCTCAGGATGTCAGGCGCGAACTCAGTGGCGTCGGCAGAGAGCGCCTGTGCTGCAGCATTCATGTGCGTGCGGTCCGCTTAGCCATGATTACGACAGCGTCACCGCCGCCGGATCCTGCGGTTGCGCCTGCGGCTTGAGGGTCTGTGCCTGCTTGCCGAACTGGGCCGAGCTGGTGATCTCCTGAGCAGCGCTCATCGCCACCCCGGCGAGCGTTCCATTCACGCCATAGTCGTACGCTACATCCCCGCCCAGCGCAGCGGTGTTGCTGCCGCCGAGCTGGAACTGCGCGAGCGCGTTGGTCAAAGCCCACTTGGAAATACCGTGCTGCGAGCTCGTGGCGGCGTCGAATGCAGCCGCCACACCTTTGAAGTCGAACGTCTCGACCTTGTCGTTGGCCAGCGGATCGGCGCTCTGTGCCGCGCTCGGCGAGCCGGTGACGATCTGCAGCTTCGAAACCGATTGATAGCGCTTGCCGTCATACCACTTGTCGAAGGTGATGCGATCGCCCGCGGTATCTTCCAGCACCAGCGCGCTGCCGCTGCGGCGCAAGGTAAGATCCTGATAACGAATGCCCCCGCCCAGCGATAAGGTTGCCTTGGCGTCCTTGCCGCTCACGACATCCTTGCCGTCGCCGCGATTGAATGCGATGACGTCGTAGCCTCCGCCGAGGACCAGCGTGTCGTTGCCCTTGCCGCCGATCATCATGGTATTGGCGCTGCCGTTGACCAGCGTGTCGTTGCCAGCGCCGCCATCCATCAAGCCGTTGCCCGAGTTGTCGGTCAGCTGATCGTTGCCGGCCCCGCCCTGCAGGAGGTCCACGCCTCTGCCACCGTTCATCACGTCGCTGCCGGTGCCGCCGTCGAGATAGTCGTTGCCCGCGCCGCCATCCATCCTGTCGTTACCGGTTCCACCCAGCACTACGTCATTGCCGGCCCCAGACCAGAGCACGTCGTTGCCGCTGCCGCCGTCAATGGTCACATCACCGTACGCATAACGCTTACTGGTGAGATCCACCACGTCATTGCCGGCACCGGCCTCGATGCGCTCGATGCCTTTGATGCGCGCTCCGCTGCGTGCGGCGGGGCTCGAGCTGTCATCGAGCAGAATGGCATCATCGCCGCTGGTGCCCACGAGTTTGTCATTGCCTGCGCCGCCATCGTAAACATCGTAGGAGGCCTGTTTGCCCTTCAAGTCGACCTTGTCGCCGCTGCCGGCGTTGGTACGTCTATCTCTCTTCCAGGTGCCATCGACGGAGAACTGCAGCGTGTCGTTGCCATCGCCGCTGGACAGGACATCCTTGCCCTTGCGGCCATCCAGCGTGTCATTGCCACTGCCGCCGGTCAGCACGTCATTGCCGTTGCCCCCGGTCAGAGTCTGCCCGCTGCTCGATTGATTCACGGTCAGGGCGAAGATATCGGAGACCGATGCACCGCTCAGATCGCACGCCGTGACCTGAATGTTCCAGGTCCCCGCGGACGCGGCAGTGCCGCTCAGCGTACAGGTCTTGGGATCGAACGAGAGCCAGGCCGGCAGTGGATCGCCGTTCTGCATGCGCGCGCTGTAGCTCAGCGCATCGCCGACATCGACGTCCTGGAAGCTATTGGTCGGCACGGTCAGGTTGAAAGGCGTGCCGGCGCTCATAGTTTGGTCAGCCAGCGCGGCCGCCAGCGTCGGCGCGTCATTGGTGTTGGCGATCGCCAGCTGGAAGCTATTGGATATGCTCGTTCCGGCGAGATCGCGCGCGGTCACCCGGACGCCCAGCGTACCGACGTCTGCATTGACTGGTGTACCCGAGAACGCACCGGTCGCTGCATCGAATTTGAGCCAGCTTGGAAGTGCCGAGCCGTTGGCGAGCGATGCGCTGAGCGACAGCGAATCACCCACATCGATGTCGGCGAAGGTATTGACCGGCACGACGAACGAGAACGGCGCGTCCTCGGTCGCATTCTGGTTGGCAATGGGATGCGATACCGTGGGCGCATCGTTCACGTTGGCGACACCGATGCTGAACGCAGTGCTCGCGGTTGCACCGGCGATATCTTTAGCCGTCACCTGAATGCTCAGCGAACCCACATCGCCGTTGGTCGGTGTTCCGGAGAAGGTCCGAGTTGCCGCGTCGAACTTGAGCCAGTTTGGTAGCGCAGAGCCATCGGCACGCGTCGCGCTCAAGGTCAACGTATCGCCGACGTCGATATCGGCGAAAGTGTTGGACGGCACGGCGTACGAGAACGTATCACCCTGCTTCGCGTTCTGATCCAGCAGCGCATTGTTCACACTCGGCGCGTCGTTCACATTGGCCACCCCGATGTTGAACGAAGTGCTCGCGGTCGCACCGGCGATATCTTTGGCGGTGACGAGTACGCTGAGCGAGCCCACATCGCCGTTGGCGGCTGTACCGGAGAACGTGCCGCTTGACGCATCGAAGTTGAGCCAACTTGGCAGCGCAGATCCATCCGCCTGGGTCGCGCTCAACGTCAACGCGTCGCCGGCGTCGACATCGGCAAAGGTGCTGGCCGAGACAACGTAGGAGAAAGCTTCGCCCTGCTTGGTGTGTTGATCAAGCAGTGCATTGGCCACGGTCGGCGCGTCGTTGGTGTTCTGCACCACCAGATCGAAATCCTGCGCGGCGGACAAGCCGCCGGCGTCGGTCGCCGTAACATGCAGGGATAGCGTGCCCACGTTATCGTTAGTCGGCGTGCCGCTGAAGGTTCCGGTGGCGGCGTCGAACTGCAGCCAACCGGGCAAAGCTTCACCCTGTGCCGTAGTGGCGGCGAAGGTAAGCGGCTGGCCTTCCGGATCGCTGAATCCGGCACCCGACACGGAGAAACTGAACGGCGCATCTTCCTGCGCGGTCTGCTGCGCGATCTGTGAGGCAACCGGTGCAAGATTGGGACTGACCGGCCCGAACAGCTCGCCCGTCACCGCATAGCGCACTGCGTACTCTGCGCCTGCCAGCGGTTCCACGCCGGTGAGCTCATGTGCACCGTCGGCGAACAAGGGCACATCGGAATACCAGGCGGACGGGTCGCTGACCGTGTCGTGCACGATCGCTGCGAGATCGAACACGCGGGCATGCCCCTGCTCGTCGATGAATTGGATCTTGCTGATCACCTGGTTCGAGTTCTCCGCCATGCTGTTTGGATCGAACCAGGGCATGGTGATCTGATCGCCGGTGGTGGTTACCTGCAGCGTCAGCTGACCGTTGTTCGGGTTGTAAGATGCAGTGACCTCGGAAGGATCGATGCGGCCCAACGAAAGCGTGTCGACATCGCCTTGCGCGCCCTGGTTGTCGATGGTGAGCGCACCTTGGCCAGCATTGAACAGGTACACGTCGTTGCCCGCACCACCGGAGACCAGCCCGCCGTCGCGTCCTGCGGCGAGCACATCGTTACCTTCGTCGCCAAACATGTAGTCGCTGCCGCTGCCGCCGTCCATCACATCGTTGCCGGTGCCGCCGTCCAGGTAGTCGAACCCGGCGCCACCGCTGATTTTGTCATCGCCACCCTGGCCCATGATGAAGTCGTTGGACAAGCTGCCGACCAGCGTGTCGTTGCCCTCGGTACCCATTTGCGC
Organism: Gammaproteobacteria bacterium; assembly: GCA_041499435.1. Lineage (GTDB taxonomy): Bacteria > Pseudomonadota > Gammaproteobacteria > Burkholderiales > SHXO01 > SHXO01. The sequence goes on along the minus strand of JBGQKF010000040.1, from coordinate 5,206 downwards.
ACCGATCGAGCCGACCTGGTTGGTCGACAGCAGGGAGCTCAGGGGCACGGTCTCGCCACCGGCAAAGTTGAACGCGATCGGCCACGGAACGGGTCCACCCGAGCTGTTGGCCGCACCATCGAACCCTTCATACTCGAACAGCATGCCCTCCTGCCCTTTCACCGACACCGAGAACTCCAGCGGTGTGCCGAAAGAGCTCTGTGAGCCCATCTGAATGGTGATGTCGCTCTGTGAGATGCCGGGACCGAAGTCGACGGTGATGCTGGTCGGGGTATTGATCCAGCTGACCAGCTCACTGAATGCAGTCCGCGCGGCATCTACACTTACGCTGCCGTCATGCAGCTGAGTCAGGACCCCGGCGATGTCGGACGGCAGGGATTGGAACAGGCTGCTGTCTGCTTGCTGGAAGTATGTGTTGCTATAGTCAGTGCCGGAGAACGAATCGAGCTCATTGAGCGCGCTCACGCTCGCCTGCAGATAGTCCGCATACTGATAAGTGCGCGGCACGCTGAAGCAGACCGTGTCCACACCGTCGCCGGGATTGTAGAAGATCGTGTTGGTGCCTTGCGCGGCATCGATCACGTCGCTGCCGAGTCCGCCGGTGAACTCATTGGTGCCGGGGCCGCCGCCCAGCACATCATCGCCGTCTGTTCCCACCATTTTCAAATCGGTCGCCATGATCCATCTCCAATGTAAGCTGATCGAAACTATTCAAACTGCAGCGCCGGTGCCAAGGCCACTGCATGAATCCTTTCCTCCCTGACCAGAAAGCCGAAGCAGCGATCGGCATATGCGTAATTGTTGTGTTGTGGGCGACGCAATGGTGCGGAAGGAGGCGGTGATATCGATTGCGAGGCATCAATGCATCCGGTTGATCATCGGCGACGCATCGTCACTTCGTTGCTTCGAATCTTTCAAACCCATCCAGTCGTCAACTGGCAAGCCTGCGCGCTCGCATCCCTTACAGCAACGTCAACTGGACTCAGTTATTCGCTTCCTTCACGCCGAAGCATTCCGCTGCCGGCAGCAAACGAGGCGCAAACGGTGTGCCACGCAACCGGGGCGATCAGAACTGTGTGAAGAGCGGCAAATGTGGGCGGGAGAACATCTGGAAAACCGCGCAAACAACGACGTGGGGGTGAGTGTTAATCGCGTGCGCGGTTGATGAATCTGCAGCATTTGCCGCGCTCACACCGCCGCAAGGACGCAACTGGGCAGGTGTGCATGATCGCGCAAATGCCATGCCAATAACATGACACTGTAAACTGTAAAGTACGATCAGTGAACCGCGGGGACCTGTTCGTCCCCGCTTATCGCACGCGGCTTCATGAGTGGGCGCACTACTCCGCCCGTTGCTTCGCCCGCCACCGCGGCTTTCTCACCGAGCTGAATTACCGCGTCGAATGCGAGGCTGCGCGGCGCCTGGTGGGTGATGAACAAAATGGTGGTGCCGCCTTTGATCTGATTCACCGTGCGTGCGAACTGCTCGCTGGTATCGGCGTCCAGCGCACTCGTAGCCTCGTCGAAGATCAGCACCGCGGGTTGCTTGAGCAGCGCGCGTGCGATGGCAATACGTTGCCGCTGGCCGCCGGAGAGTCCCACGCCGTGCTCACCGATCACCGTCTGGTAGCCTTGTGGCAGGCGCTCGATGACTTCGTGAATCTCAGCCTTACGGCACGCGTTCATGACATCGTCGAAGCTCGCGTGCGGGTTGGCCATGATCAAGTTGTCGTAGATCGTGCCGGCAAACAGCAGCGTCTCTTGCGGCACGACGCCAAACGCCTGACGCAGCTCGTTCGCCGACAAGTTGCGCACGTCGCGTCCATCGATCGTGATCTGCCCTTCGCTGGGCGGGTAGAAACCCAGCATCAGCTTGGTGAGCGTGCTCTTGCCGGAGCCTGAGGGTCCCATGAGGACGGTGAGCTGTCCGGGCTTGAGCGAGAGGCTGAGATTACGGTAGACAAACGGATGCTGCTCGCTGTAACGAAAGCCCAGACCCGACACCTCGATGTGCCCGGCCGCCCGCCGGCTGCGCGACGGCAGCACAGCGAACGGCTCAGTGGGCATGTCCATTACGTCGCCCAGCCGCTTTACCGCCACCGAGGCTTGCTGGAACTCCTGCCACAAACCCACCAGCCGCAGCATCGGCTGCGACATGCGGCTCGCGAACATCTGGAACGCGACCAGCATGCCGACGGTGAAGCCATCACCCTCCATCACCAGCAGCGCGCCCACTATCAGTATGGCGAGCGTCATCGCCTGCTCGAGCGCGTTGGCGATCACATTGAAGCTGTTGGCGAGCTGACGCGTGGCGAATCCCGCCGCCAGATAGCTGGCCAGATATTCACCGTAACGCCGTTCCAGCTGCGGTTCGGTCTGCAGGCTCTTGACCGTGCTCATGCCGGCCACATACTCGGTCACGAACGCCTGATTGCGCGCACCGAGCAGGAACTGCTGGTTGAGGCGAGCGCGGAAGATCGGCGTCACTGCCAGGCTCAGCACGCAAATGGATGCAACGCATGCCAGCGCGATCAGCGACAGGCGCCAGCTGTAGTAGAACATCGCGCCGAGGAAAATCATCAGAAACGGGAGATCGAGCATCAGCGTTACCGTGGCGCCGGAGAGGAAATCGCGGATGGTCTCTACCCCATGCAGCCGGGACACGATGACGCCGGTGGGGCGCTGCTCGAAATAGCGCAGCGGCAAACGCAGCATGTGTCCGAAGACATGGCTCCCGAGCACCGCGTCGATACGGTTCCCGGTGTGAATCACCAGATATTGGCGCAGCCAGGTCATGATCGTGCTGAACACCATGAACATCAGCAGCGCGCAGCCCACCACCGCCAGCGTCCCCTGTGTCTGATGCACCACGACCTTGTCGATGATGGCTTGCGTAAAGAGCGGCGTGGCAAGCCCCATGAGCTGTATGGCAAGCGATGCCAAAAGTACATCGCGCCAGATGCGCTTGTGCTTCATGAGCTCGGGCACGAACCAACGGAAACCGAACTCGCCACCGCGCGGATGCGCTGCAGCCTCTTCGTCCGGGCGCTGCGCTGGCTTTTCGGGGCGCTGAATACTGAACAGAATGGAGGCGAAACGGCTCCGCAAATCGCTCAGAGTGACGGTTTGCGGCGTTTCCGTGCCCGCCCGAAACATCAGCACGCGCTCGCCGTCGGTCTTGAGAATCAGCGCCGGCCCGCTCTCACCTTCGAGCGGCACGGCAAGCGCCGGCAGGCTATGAGCGGGAAAGTGCTTGCCGGACGGAACTTCCTGCTCGCGAATGCGAAAGCCGAGGGCCTGCGCCGCTTCGCACAGGCCGGCCACGGTATAGGGCGGAGGAAAGCGTTGCAGAATCAGTCGGGCGTCGAACGGCACACGAAACAGCTGGCACAGGCTCCCCAGCGACCACAGGAAATGGTCTGTTCCAATGGGTGCGGACAGCACCGATGAGCTGATATTGCGCTTGCGAAAACCGAGCACGGCGAGTTCTCCCGAACGAGGGATGGCTCTTTCGACAGCAACCGTCGTGCCACATGCATACCGGATTGGGGACGCGTTTTCGCATCCTGGCCTTCAGCCCGGGGCTGCAGGTTGTGTTTCGCGCGTGCGGGACGTGGATCGCTGCGGCTCGGGCATCAGTAGCGCAGACAATGCCGCATGGTCCGAAAAACGCGACCAGTGCGGTCCGCGATGCACGTGAGCAAGCTTCACGCGAAAACCGCGCGCATAGATACGATCGAGGTGCAGGAAAGGCAGCATTGCCGGAAAGCTGCGCGCCGGGGATCTGGTGTATGCCTCGAAGACTTCCACTACGTCGAGCGCACGAATCAGGTATTCGCTGGCACGGCGCGTCCAGTCATTGAAGTCGCCGGCGATAATGAGCGGCGCATCGTGGGGCACCAGGCGCTCGATGCGCCGGATCAGCGCACTCAACTGACGCTCGCGCCAGATGCGCAACAATCCGAGGTGCACGTTGACCGTGTGCAGCGGGCGCTCCCAACCCGGCACCTGAATCTCACAGTGGAGCAGACCGCGCCGCTCGAGGCGATGCATCGACACATCCTCGTTATCCCAGCGCGTGATCGGAAACTTGCTCAAGATCGCGTTGCCATGATGCGCATCGTCAACCACGCCGTTGCGGCCGTAGGCGAAATCGCGCCATACCGTGTCGGCCAGGAACTCGTACTGCGGGGCAGTCGGCCAGTTCTCGTGCCGTTGCGCAAGACGGGCATGAAAGCCGACCACCTCCTGCAGAAAAACGAGATCGGGCTCGAGCGATTGCAGCCGTTCGCGCAGCTCGTGCAAACTCACGCGCCGCTTGAACTGCGGAAACCCCTTGTGGATGTTGTAAGTGAGGATGTGCAGGCTTTGCATGCTCAAGTTGATTTGCATCGTCCGATGCGGTCGGGAAGCTCGCGGATGGCAGCCGCGTTGCTTTATGAGAAACAGCGCTGCGCGGCGTTCTCCCACGGCAACCATGAGAAGGCCAGATGCTCACGAGGCGCAATTCGCACCGGCATCGGGGCCGGCAGCTCGAGTCCGAACACGTGCTCGGTATTCTCCGTCACGCCGGGCGGATAGCGCCAGCGCCACTCCGGGAAGATCTCGTATCGATTCTGAAGCCTCCAGTCGCACAGCCGGTACGCAGCCACGTTGAGACCGGTTTCCTCCGCGAGCTCTCTGATTGCGGTTTGTTCCAATGTTTCACCTTCACTCTGACTGCCGGTAACCGACTGCCAATATCCTGGATGATCGGCCCGCTCGAGCAAGAGTACCTCCAACTGCGGTGTGTGGATCACCACCAGAACGGAAATAGGGATCTTGACCTTAGTCTGCATGGTCAGGTCGCAGCAAGCCGCGTCACGGCGCGCTCACAGGAAGCACGGGATACGCCTGCACCAGATTCTGGGTTCAGGACTGCGTCGGCTCCGCACGCAGCCGGATGTGCAGCTCGCGCAGCTGCCGTTCGTCTACCAGGCTTGGAGCACGCGTGAGCAAGTCTTGGGCGCGCTGCGTCTTCGGGAATGCGATCACGTCACGGATCGATTCGGCACCCGCCATCAGGGTCACGATGCGATCCAGTCCGAAAGCGAGACCACCATGCGGCGGCGCTCCGTACTGTAACGCGTCAAGCAGGAAGCCGAACTTGCCGCGCGCCTCCTCGGGTCCGATGTTGAGCGCCGAAAACACCTTGGACTGCACGTCC
>JBGQKF010000039.1:0-17216 GCA_041499435.1 Gammaproteobacteria bacterium | reverse complement strand
GGCCTAAACCTCAACACAGAGGCACAGAGGACCCTCTGTGTTGGTGTACGGGGTTGAGAAGAGAGTAACCTGCGAGCCTGCCATGCAGCGAGTATTGATAGCGATCGGCATAGTGCTGGTGGCGATCGGCCTGCTCTGGCCCTGGCTCGGCAAGCTGCCGCTCGGACGCCTGCCAGGCGACATCCGCATCGAGAAAGACGGCTTCGTGTTCTACTTCCCGATCGTGACCGGGATTGTGATTTCAGTCGTGATCAGTCTCGTGTTGTGGCTGCTCAAGAAGTGACCATAGGGCGTGAAAAGGTGAACAGGTGAACACGTAAGGCTCTCTAATCATCCCACCGCTTTCACTCGTTCACCTCTTCACTTCTTCACCTCTTCACGTTCTTCATGCGCTTCTCGCCCGCTGCCCGCTCGACTGCGATGCCAGCAAGTCGGTGCACTCCTCCGGCGCCAGCGGCCGGCTGAACAGGAAGCCCTGCACCTCGTCGCAGCCGTGCTCTTCCAGGAACTTGAGCTGCTCTGCCGTTTCCACGCCCTCGGCGATGGTGCGCAGCTCCAGATTATGCGTGAGCGCGATGATGGCGCTGGTGATGGCCGCGTCATCCTTGTCGGTAGTGATGTCGCGCACGAAAGACTGATCGATCTTGAGCAGATCGATCGGGAAGCGCTTCAGGTACGAGAGGCTCGAGTAACCGGTACCAAAGTCGTCGATCGCCAGCTCGAGCCCCAGCATTTTGAGTTGCTCGAGCAACCCGGTCGCGCGCTCCACATCCTGCATGATGATGCTCTCGGTGAGCTCGATCTCGAGATAGCGTGCCTCCAGTCCGCTGGAGCGCAGGGCCGTCAGCACCGTGTCCGGGAAGTCCGGGTCGCGGAACTGTGCGGCGGAGATGTTGACCGCCATGCGCACCGCGGGCAGGCCCTGAGCCTGCCACGCACGGGCCTGTCGGCAGGCCTCGTGCAGCACCCACTTCCCCACCTCGCCGATCAGATCGGTCTCCTCGGCGAAGCGAATGAATCTTCCGGGCGGGATCAACCCGAATTCGGGATGCTGCCAGCGGATCAGCGCTTCCACGCCGACGATGCGACCGCTGCCCACCTCGTATTGCGGCTGATAGTGCAGCCGCAGCTCATCGCGCTCGACCGCGCGGCGCAGGCTGCGCTCCAGCGACAGGCGCTCGAGCGCGCGCGTGTTCATGTCCTGCGTGAAGAACTGGTAGTTGTTGCGGCCCGATTCCTTGGCGTGGTACATCGCCGCATCGGCATTTTTGAGCAACGACTCCACATCCTGGCCGTCGCTTGGATACATGCTGATGCCGATGCTCGGAGTAGTGATCAGCTCATGGCCATCGATCGCATAGGCGCTCGCGACCGCATCGAGCACCTTCTGCGCGCCGCGCGCGATGTCAGCGGGATCGGACACGTCCTGCATCAAGATCACGAACTCGTCCCCGCCCTGACGGCTCACGGTATCGCTCGCGCGCATGCAGCTGCGCAGGCGCCGCGCCACCTCCTGCAGCAGCTTGTCGCCAACGCTGTGGCCCAGCGAATCGTTCACGTTCTTGAAGCGGTCCAGATCCAGGAACAGCACCGCGACCTGTGAGCGATTGCGCTCGGCGTGCGAGATCGCCTGCGCGATGCGATCGTTGAGCAGTACGCGGTTGGGCAGGTCGGTGAGAAAGTCGTGATGCGCGAGATGGCGCACGCGCTCTTCGCGCTCCTTGCGCTCGGAGACGTCGGAGAAGATCTCGATGTAGTTCACCGGCCGGCCGACCGCATCGCGCACCACGCTCACGGTCAACCATTTCGGATAGATGTCGCCGTTGCGTCGCCGGTCCCAGACCTCGCCCTGCCAGTAACCGTGATGCCACACGCGCTGCCAGATCTCCTGATCGCGCTCCTGGCTACGCACGCCGGGACTCAGACTGTATGGCGTCTGCCCCACCGCATCCTCCGCCGAGTAGCCGGTGATGGCGGTGAAGGCCGGGTTCACCTGCAGCACGCGCATTTCGCCGTCGGTGATGACGATCGCCTCGCCGCTGCTTTGGAACACCTCGCCAGCGAGCCGCAGCTGCTCTTCTGCCTGGCGCTTCTCGGTGATGTCGAACAGGAACCCCTGCAGCGCGGCGCCGCCGCCCTCGAGCGAGACGGTGTTGATGATGTTGCGCAACCAGACGGTGCGGCCGTCGGCGGCTTTCATACGGTACTCGAGCTTGGCGTTGCCACCCAAAGGCAGCACGCTTCTCAACTGCCGCTGCACCCAGTCGCAATCGTCCGGGTGTACATGATCGTTCCAGAAGCCCGGGTCATACCAGTGCGCGGGCGGATAGCCGAGCAGCTTCACCGCCTGCGGCCCGACATAAGTGAACCGCAGATCTTGCGCATTGGCGGTCCACGGCACCACGTCGGTGCTCTCCACGAGTTGCCGGAAACGCCGCTCACTGCGACGCAACGCCTCTTCCGCCTGCTTGCGCTCGGTGATGTCGAGCATCGTGCCAACCAGACGCACGGCGCGTCCAGATGCGTCGCGCACCACCTCGGCGCGCGCGTGCACGTGGCGCACGAGGCCTTCGGGCAGGCGGATCCGATGATCGATCAGAAACGCGCGCCGTCCAGCGAGCGCATCTTCCGTCGCCGCATACAGCCGCGAGAGATCCTCGGCGTACACCAGGTCGAGCCAGCTCGCGTGCGTGAGCCGGAAGCTCGCCGGATCGGTACCGGCGATGCGGTACATCTGCTCGGACCATTGCAGTGCGTCGGTCTCCAGGTCGCGCTCCCAGCTGCCGACGTTCCCGATCTGCTGCGCCATGCGCAGGCTCTCTTCGCGCTGGCGCAGCGCCTGCTCGGCCTCCTTATGCTCGGACAGATCGCGCATGATGGTGGACAGGTACTCCACCTCCCCACTCTTGGCGCGATGCGCGATGATCAGCTTGGAGACCGGCACCTCGATGCCGTCCGGGCGCAACAGCGTGGATTCGCCCATCCACACGCCGGCTCGGATCGCGGTCGGAATCGCTATCTGACCAAGCAACGCGAAGTGTTGTGCGGAGTGGAATTGCCCGATATGCCGATGGTGTATATCTTCGTCAGGTGTGATGCTGAACATGCGCCTCGCGGCCGCGTTCAGGTAGAGGACATTGCCCTGCAGATCGAACGATGCGATGAAATCGCCCGCCTCGTCGAGGATCGCCAGTGTGCGCCGGCGCTCGCCCTCGGCCTGGAGGCGTTCCAGCTCGGCGCCCGCGCGCGCCGCAAATATATTGAGAATATTCTGGCCGAGTGCCAGCTCGTGCAGCTCCCTGTCGTGCATCACAGCCAGCACGCCCAGCACTTCGCCCGACGCCGCCGTCAGACGCACACCGAGGAAGCTGCGGATATTCAACTGCGCGACCAGCGGATCGGATGGGAACAGCGCTGACACATTGGGCACATAAAGGAACGTGGTGCAACCTACCGCTTCGGCGCACAGCGTACCGTCGAGAGCAAATTCGAGGTTATCCAGAATGCGATCCGCCGCGCACACCGCGACGCTGCGCGCGCGCTGCGGGCCCGCGCTGCTGATCTCGACCACCATCGCATAGCGTGCACTGAGCGCCATGGTGAGCTCGACCACCAGCGAGCGGAAGAACGATTCGCCGACCGAAGCGGAGGTGCCTTTGACCACCGCCTGCAGCGTCTGCTCCGCGTGGCGCCGCTGGGTAACGTCGCGCACGAACACGGAGACGCCGCTCACTTGGTTTTCCACGTCGCGGATCGGATTGAACAGCTCGTCGTAGTAACGGATACGCCCGCTCGCTGCACGGAACACGCTTTCGGTGCGCTGGGGCTCACCCTCAAGCACGCACTTGAGTACCGCACGCAGCTCCTCAGTGCGCTCCGGCCCGGCCATGCTCAGACCATCCATGCCGATGCGGGCTTCGAGCCCGAGCTCGCTCCGCGCGAACAGCCGGAACGAGTCGTTCATCATGGTGACGCGCAGGTCGCGATCGAGCGCCACGATCATGTCGTCGGTGGTGTTGACCGCAGCCGCGAGCAGTGCCTGGCTGCGCCAGAGGGATTGTTCGGCACGGCGCTGCTGCGTCATGTCGATGCTCACGCCGATCACGCGACGGGGTTGCGCCGCGGCGTTGCGTTGAATACGGGCGTACGCTTTTACGTGCCGCACCTCGCCGCCGGGGCGGATGATGCGAAACTCATTGTCATAGCTGTCGCCGGCGGAGAGCGCCGTGCGCAACGATTCGATCGCCCCCGCGCGATCGTCCGGATGCAGCGCCTCTTCCCAGCCGCCGATTGCCTTCACCACGCCCATCCGCAGGCCATAGATCTCGCACATCGCCTCGTCCCACAACAAGGCGTCGTTCTCGACATCCCAGTCCCAGACGCCGAGATTGGCCGACTGCGTCGCGAGCAGCAGGCGCTCGGACATGAGCTCGAGCTCTTCCTGCGCCGCGCGCCGCTGCGTGACATCCTGCATCAGCAACAGCACGCGCTTTTCACCATGGACATCGACCAGTTGCGCAGAGACTGCGGCGAAGCCGAGCTCGCCACCACGGCGCTGGAACGGCCCCTCGCGCTCGCGCACCGTGCCCTTTTCGATCAGCTCGCTGGTCTCGAGCGTGCGCGGCTCCGGGCCCCATACGCCGATCTCGATCGAGGTCTTGCCGATGCTCTCATCGCGCAGATAACCCATCATGTCGAAGAACGCCTGGTTCGCGTCGATCAACACGCCTGCGTCCAGCGTGAAGATCGCGGCCGGGATGGGGCTGTTGCGGAAGATGGTCTGGAATTGCTCGCCGCTGCGCTCCATGGAGGTGAGCTGGCGCCTCAACACGATATAAAGCAGTATCGTGAACAGGAGCGCAGTCGCGGTGAAAGCGCTCTTCTTCGCGGCATCGATACGCCAGCTATCCAGGGCGGCGGTGACCGGCACGCTTACGCTCACCGTGAGCGGCAGCGACTGCACACGGGTGTCGGCGTGCAGCCGCTCGATACCATCGGGGCTGCTGGTGCGTACCGTTGCGCTCGCCGCACGGGCGGCGAACGACACCGGCGATGGGTCGGCCTCTGCCGCGGCTGAGCCTGCTCGGGGCTCGCGGAACAGGATCTTGCCGTCCATGCGCACGAGCGAGAAAACGATGCCGGGACTGAGGTCGAGCTGAATCAGCGCGCGGTGCAATCGCGCCGTGTCGATCGTAGCCACCAGCGCACCCGCGAACCCACCGTCCGGGCGAAAGATCGCCGTCGCTATCGGGATGAGTGCGGCGTCGCCCGCGTGCCGCGGCAAGCCTATCTGGATCGCGCTGGCGCGGTCCTCACGCAGCGCGCGGAAGAAATCGGCATCGCCGATCTCACCGAGCACACCGCGGGCATTGCGGGTCGATGCGACATTACGCCCGAAATGGTCATAAGCCTCGATTGCATACAGCTCCGGGTTGGGCAGCGTGTTCTCGGACAGTGTAACCTTGAGCAGCCGCAACTCCTCGCCCGCGCGCACCGTCGATCGATGAGACAGATTGCGGATCTGGACCAGCAACTCGTAGGCCGAATCCACAGAATAGCCGACACGCTCGCTCAAGATACGGGCGAGGTTGAGTGCATCGCGACCCGCGTGTGCAAGCGTCTGCTGATAACTGCGCCAGATGGACCAGGCCGTCGCACTGAGCAATGCGAATATGACGAGTGCAAACAATGCGCTCAAGCCGATCGATAAGATCGAGCGCCTGCTGGCGGGTCCCCTGCGCTGCCTGCTATTCTGGTTCATCGACCCACGACGAGAATGCGTGTGAGTTAATCAGGCTTGCTATCGGTCCAGCCCAAAAGCAGGAACTGCGCCGGACGGTAAGATCGACCGCAGCTGCCGATCGGGTCGGCAAAAGGCGACATTTGAGCGCGACAGCAAAACAAAAGCAAGAGGCAAATGACAGGACAAATGCAAGCAGGAAGCGCAACGGGTTCGGCGTCCATCGCAAAACGCCGCGCACGCACACCGGTGCGGTGTGCATGGGCGGTTGCCGGCACACTGGACGCGCAGTATCACGACGAAGAATGGGGTGTGCCCGAGCACGACGACCGGCGTTTGTTCGAATTTTTGATCCTCGAAGGCGCACAGGCCGGTTTGAGCTGGTCCCTGATTCTGAAGCGCCGTGACGCTTATCGGCAGGCTTTCGCGCAATTCGACCCGCAGCGCGTAGCGCGCTTCGATGCGCGGCGCATAGCCGCTCTCATGCAAGACGCCGGCATCGTGCGCAACCGCCTGAAAGTAGAGTCCGCTGTACGCAATGCCCGCGCTTATCTCGAAGTGCAGGCGGCTTTCGGCAGCTTTGACGCCTACCTGTGGCGCTTCGTCGACGGCAAGCCGCTGCAGAACGCGTGGCACACAGCGAAAAGCGTACCTGCGCGCACCGCGATCTCCGACGCATTGAGCAAAGACCTGCAGCGGCGGGGCTTCAACTTCGTCGGCAGCACGATCTGCTATGCATATATGCAGGCTATCGGCATAGTCAATGACCACACCATAAGATGTTTTCGCCGCGCGCCGGTGCTGCAACTGTCCACGCGTAAGGTTTGATATGAAAAAGGCATTCGAGGTCAATCACCTGCCTGGTGCTGCCGTGCCGCGGCGCTGGACCCTGGAGCAGGCCGCGGGACTCCTGCCTCCGCCACAGACGCGGCCGCGTTCAGCGGCGGTGTACCAGCACGGCAGTCTGCTCCTCAAGTTGTTCTCGCCCGTGGCATCCGACACCCAGCGGCCGCATACCCAGGACGAGCTGTACTTCGTAGCGCAAGGCCGCGGCTGGTTCATCAATGGCGAAGCGCGTCACCCGGTCGAGCCTGGCGATGCATTGTTCGTCCCAGCCGGTGTAACGCATCGCTTCGAAGGCTTCAGTGACGACTTCATGGTGTGGGTGGTGTTTTATGGGCCGCAGGGGGGAGAGCGAGAAGATCCGTGACTCGTGATTTGTGATTTGTGATTGGTGATTCGCGTAAAGCCTCCGACCGACCCTCCGATCACGAGTCACGAATCACGGTTTTCACGGCACCTCATCCACCCTCAACTGCACCCGACTGTCATCCCGCCGCGCATCGCGGCTGCGCCCGAGAATCTCTCCTTGGCTGCGTTCCACGCTTTGCGTAATACCGCCGATCTCGATCCATTCTCCCAGGCGGCCCGAGACCACGGTTTCAATCTGCTGTCCGCTGACCGCACCGGTCGCAGGATTGCGCAGACGCTGGAGCGACGTGGCAACCTCGAGGGTCACCCGATCGCCGCTCACACGAGGCGTGACATAGAAGCCGGTGTTCGCCTGCACCGTCTGCCCGCCCTGGATGATCTGCCGTCCGGTCGGCGTGTCGATCACCTGCGTACCCGGTACGACAGCGGACTGCCCGGTGCGAATGAACGCAGGATTACCCTCCAGAGTCTGCACCGTCTGCGTCACTTGATCGTTGCGCGCGGACCGGCTGTTCGCGATATTGCCCTCGACGCGTGTGCTACCGCTTTGCACGGTAACGGTTGGGTCTCCTGCCGTGCCGCGCTGCTTGGGCAACGTGACGCGCGCATTGTCACCGATGCCCACGGTGCCTTGCACCGACTGCGCGTCGCGCGCAGCGTCCATCCCGGAAGTCTGGCGTACTGAAATCATCAGGCGTCGAGGCGCCGCATCCACGGTCGCCAAGACCTGCTTCAACTCCGCCATATTGGCAGGCGTGGTGCGCACTACCAATTGATTCTTCATGCCGGTGATCGTGCCGCCTGGCGCGAGCAATGGACGCAGCATCGGAATCACATCCTCGGCCTGCCGGTAGCCTAGCGGGATGACTTCCAGCACCTGCGTCTCCGCCGCGTGCAACGACCCGGACAGAAATAGGATCAGCAATAGTCGTCGAATCATCTTGGCACTCTCAAGTCTTTAGCTGTGTTTTTTCCCGACTCCTGACCCCTGACTCCTGACCCCTGACGCGGTAAAACTGCACCAGCTGCTGGTACACCTGCGGATATTCCTCCAGCAGGATCTCGGGAAGCTCGAAGAACACTTCGCTCAGCACAGCAAAAAACTCGCCTGGACTCTCCGAGGCGTAAGCGTCGATCGCAGTGTCTTCGCCGTGGTCCACACACGCACAGAAATCCTCGTAGGCAGACGTAAAGGTCTGCGCCCACACCTCGCGACTCATGCCCTTGTGCAACGGTGGGAAGCCGTTGGCGGTACCGTTGAGCATGTCCAGTTTGTGCGCAAATTCGTGAATGACGACATTGACCCCGTCCGGATACTCGCTGTCGGCGATGTCGGCCCAGGACAGAATCACTGGCCCCTGCAGCCACGCCTCACCGGCGTAAGGCTCGTCGCCCTGATGCACGACACCGGACTCGTCCATGTACTGATGCCGCGGCACGAACTCGGCAGGATAGATGATGATCTCGCTCCAGCCGCGGTAGTACTCGAGCCCGAGATTCAGGATCAGCGTGCAGGCCTGGATCGCGACGTGCAGCCGCATCGCCTGCGTAAGCTCGAGGCCATGCGCGCTGGTGAATCGCTTCTCGTGCAGGAACAGCATGACAAGCTCGCGCAGGCGCGCCTGATCGGGTGCATCGAGATTGCGTGTGAACGGAAAGCGCCGGAGCGCGCGCTGCCACTCGCGCTGATCGAGCTCGACGCGGGCGAGGATACGGTCGCGCCGCCACTGTTTCAAGCGCGCGAGCATAGCGTTGAGCTCAGGTCCGCTCGTGCACCGGAGGCTCGACCTCGGACAGCGTCTGCTCCAGCCGCGTCACGCTGTCGAGCTGTTCGAGCTCCACGCGCTCGATCTGCGAAAAGCGCCGCGAGATCTTGTCGCTGGTGACGCGCACCTCCTCGGCGTCCTCGTGTGCCTGGCGGATGTGATCGGCCAGTTTCTTCATGCGCTGGTCGAAGCGGGAGAATTCCTTGCCGAGCTTCGCCAGCTCGTCCTTGATGATGTGCACCTGGCGGCGCGTCTCCACATCCTTCAACACCGCGCGCGTGGTGTTGAGCACCGCCATCATGGTCGTCGGGGACACGATCCATACCCGCCGCTGCATGGCGAAATCGACGATTTCTCCATGATACGCGTGAATCTCGGCGAACACCGCTTCGGCCGGCACGAACATGACTGCCCCATCGGAGGTCTCGCCCGAGAGGATGTATTTCTGGGCGATGTCCTCGATGTGGTTGCGCAGATCGATGCGGAACTGACGTTGTCCCTGGACCCGATCGGCCTCGGAGCCGCCGCGTTCCAGCATGCGGTGATAGTTCTCGAGCGGAAACTTGGAGTCCACCGCCACCATGCCGGTGGGCTCGGGCAGCATCAGCACACAGTCGACGCGGTTGCCGGTCGAAAGCGTGTACTGGAATTGATAGGCGTTGGGCGGCAGCAGATTGCGCACCAGCGCTTCGAGCTGCACCTCGCCGAATGCGCCGCGCGAGCGCTTGTCCCCCAGCAGCTCCTGCAGGGTGACTACGTTGGTGGTGAGCCCGTCGATCTTCTTCTGCGCCTCGTCGATCGTCGCCAGCCGCGCCATCACGTTGGCGAACGTCTCGTTGGTCTTCTTGAAGCCTTCGTCCAGCCGCTCGGTCACCTTCCCGGTGATCTGCTCGAGACGCCCATCGGTGGTGCGCGTCAGGTTCTCGATGGCGATCGACAGATGCTGCGACATATTGCGCAGCGTGGTCTGCATCAGCTCCTGCTCTGCGCGCGCCTGCTCGGCGAGACGCTCCAGAACCCTGGTCAACAACTCGGAACGCAATTCGTCCTGCTTGCCCTGGATGCCGGCGCGCATCTCCTCCTGCTTGATCTGCAGGTCCGAGCGCAGGCTCTCCTGCCGCACCTGGACGTCGGCGGCGAGCGCGCTCATCTTCTGCACGACCGTCTCGCGGTTGGCCGAGAGCTCCTCGGTTTGCGAAAGCTGCAGCACCAGCAGCGCGTCGCGCGTCTGCTTGAGCTCCTGGGCGACCGTGGCGCGCAGCCGCTCGGCGGCTTCGTTCTGCGTGGCGCTCAGACGATCGGCGAGATTATTCAGGCCGCCGTTGAGATCCTTCAACATCGACAGATGCTTCTCTTCCAGGACGCGCGTCAGCATCTCCGGCAGATCGTCATGGCGTTGCAGGAGGCTGCCGACGCGCGCGCCCACCCAGACCGCAGCGAGCAGTGCGCCGGCCGCCAGAAAGGCGGTAAACAGCGACAGGTAGCTCAGTTCCATAGGGGGGCAGTATACGGCGCTGCGCGCCTCGAGGTCAGGGTCGCGCAGGCCTCCAGCGGACTGATTGCCGGGCAACTCGCCCGTTAGACCGCCATCTCCACGCGCGAGGCGCGCTTGCGCTCGTGCTCGGTCAGATAGCGCTTGCGGATACGGATCGACTTGGGCGTGATCTCGACCAGCTCGTCGTCGGCGATGAACTCGATGGCCGATTCCAGGGTGAGCTGGATCGGCGGGGTGAGCACCACGTTCTCGTCCTTGCCGGCGGCACGGACGTTGGTGAGCTTTTTTTCGCGTACCGGATTGACCACCAGGTCGTTGTCGCGCGTATGGATGCCGATCACCATGCCCTGGTAGACGGAATCACCCGGGCTCACGAACATCCGCCCGCGCGGCTCCAGCTTGAACAGCGCATAGGGAACGGCCTCGCCCTGCTCCGCCGACACCAGCACGCCGTTGCGCCGCTCGGGCATGTCGGGCTTGAGCTCGTCGTATTCGTCGAAGACGTGGCTCATGACGCCGGTGCCGCGCGTGAGGTTGAGAAACTCGGTCTGGAAACCGATCAACCCACGCGCTGGAATACGGTATTCGAGCCGGGCACGGCCTTTGCCGTCGGAGTGCATGTCGGTCAACTCGCCGCGGCGCGCACCGAGCGCTTCCATGGCAGCACCCTGATGCTGCTCATCCAGATCGACGGTGAGCAGCTCGTAGGGCTCGCACCGCCGCCCGCCGATATCGCGCATCAGCACGCGCGGGCGCGACACCGCGAGCTCGTAGCCTTCGCGACGCATGTTCTCGAGCAGAATGGTCAGATGCAGCTCGCCGCGTCCCGATACCAGGAAGACGTCCGCGTCGGCCGTGTCTTCCACGCGCAGCGCCACGTTCGCCAGCAGCTCGCGCTGCAGCCGCTCGCGCACTTGCCGGCTGGTGACGAACTTGCCTTCGCGGCCCGCGAACGGCGAGGTGTTCACCTGGAAGTTCATGGTGAGCGTAGGCTCGTCCACCGACAGCAGCGGCAACGGCTCGGGCTTCTCCGGGTCGGTCAACGTGCAACCGATGGTGAGCTCGTCGATCCCTTGCAGCAAAATGATGTCGCCGGCCAGCGCTTCCGCCTGCTCCACACGCTGCAGCCCCTGAAACCCGTACACGGTGCCGACTTTGGCGGGCAGCGGCTCGGGACGGCCCGAGTAGATCAACACATTCTGTCCGGTCTTGAGCCGGCCGCGCGCGATGCGGCCGATGCCGATGCGGCCGACATAGCTGGAATAGTCGAGCGCGCTGATCTGGAGCTGCAGCGGCCCTTCCGTGTCGCCTTGCGGCGCCGGCACATGCGCAAGAATAGCCTCGAACAGCGGACGCATGTCGGTACCCGCCTGCTCCAGATCTAGCATGGCATAACCATGCAGCGCGGAGGCATAGACCACCGGGAAGTCGAGCTGCTCCTCGCTGGCGCCGAGCTTGTCGAACAGATCGAAGGTCTGGTTCACCACCCACTGCGCGCGCGCACCGGGGCGATCGACCTTGTTGACCACGACGATCGGCTTCAATCCGCGCGCCAGAGCTTTGCGCGTAACGAAGCGCGTCTGCGGCATCGGCCCCTCGACCGCGTCCACCAGCACCAGCACGCCGTCTACCATCGACAACGCCCGCTCAACCTCGCCGCCGAAATCGCGATGGCCGGGGGTGTCGACGATGTTGATGTGCACGCCCGCATAGTCCAGCGCCGCATTCTTGGCGAGGATGGTGATCCCACGCTCGCGCTCGATGTCGCCGCTGTCCATCACGCGCTCTTCCAGGTGCACGTGGGCAGCGAATACGCCGGACTGGCGCAGCAGCTTGTCGACCAGGGTGGTCTTGCCGTGGTCGACGTGGGCGATGATGGCGATGTTGCGAACGGGTCGTTTCATGGGTGCTTACGGCAAAAGGGGGCGCATTCTAACATGGGGGCGGCCGAACACTCTAACAACGGGCGCCGGAAGCCGCATGCAGGATGCACGGACCGTGCCGGAGGAGAGGGCAAGCAATGCTTCGAGAAGGCCAGGATCAAAGGTAAGCAAGCGCTTTAGTCCTACTTCTGCTCGGTTTGCCCACGCGGTTTGGTGACGAAGCGCTTGAGCTTGCTAAATGCCGACTCGTTTCCTTCCGGCTTGGCTTCATTTCCTTTGGGCGCATCTGCGGTGGTAGTGCCTGGGTGGCTCTCAGGCGCGCGCGCGTTCCCCGTCTGCTTGTCGGACGCTGAGGCCGGGGCGGCCGGCTTGGGGGAATCCGCAGTGGCTGTGCCGGTGGTCACTTCGTTGTACATCGCCTGCAAATTCTGCGTGCGTTCTTGCGTGTTGGGATGGCGGTCGACGGGCGAGCTCACGATGTCATATGCGGCCGCTGCAAGTTTTTCGGCATCCGACTGAGGCTGGGCCGGCCGCGGGGTGGCCTGCGGTGGGGTCAAGTCTTTGAGGAACGCGTTTAGGGAATTCGCGAGGTCCTGTCGATCCGGATAAACACGGCTCAGCAAGCGCGTGCCGCACGAATCGGCTTGCAGCTCTTGATCGATGTGATGCCGGGCAAACACGTCCTTTCCGACCTTGACCTTGCCGAGGATGACGCCCGGATCGCTCTTGACCGTCGTCATCACCTTCATCAGCTCGTCCTTCGCCGTGAACGAATCCACTATCATGCTTTGCAGCTCTCTGGTCTCATGCCGTTGCAGCACGTGCGCGATCTCGTGCGCTAGCGCGAAGTACGCCTTGGGATGCTGCTCCGGTTTGTCGAGCAAGCCTTTGTCGATGTAGAGGTAGCCTCCCGGGCGGGCAACCGCGTTGCGCGTATCGTTGGTCAGGATGAACAGTTTGAACTGGTACTCGTGCTTCTCCTTCACCTGGGACAGGATATCCTCCAGCATCTTGTCCGCGATCGGGTAGTACTCCTTGCCCTTCTTGCTGTCGCGCGGCAGGAGACCGGTTTCGGTCTTGTGCGACTGTTCGCCGTAGAGTACTTCTGCGTTCATCGGAAGCCAATTGAGCTGTTTGGCCGCCAGCCGCGCCGAATTGGAAATGTCTCCGCCCTTGGGGGCCGCCGTAGGTTTCCCTTTGATCAGATCGCCGAGTTTGTCACCGGCGCCGCTGATGGTGTCTTTCAAGGTGAAGTTCAGCATAGAGGCGATGTTGTCGGTCATCTTGTAGGGCTGAACGATGTCGGGACAATTCTTGTCCACCACGACCAGCGCTATCCGGGAGGTCTTGTTGATCTCCTTCACCTGCATGCTGTCAGGCGCTTGAGCGGCGGGCGCTTCCTCCTTGGATTCGGACTGCTTCACGTCACCCGCACATGCGTTCGTTCCTGCCACCATCCATAACACCGTAACGACTGCCAGATGTGCTGAGTTTCGGAGCTGCATAAAACCTCCTGCACGACGATGAAATAAGTTACTTCGCTCGTTGCAACACCTGCTGGATGAGTAGATCGCGTGCACTGTAATAGCCTTCCTCGTCCATGATTGCGGCCTCTAGAATCAGCCGCGTGTTCTCGTCGCTGAGTTGTTGTTGCATTTTTTCTACGCGAGCGCGGATCTCTGGATCGTGCAGCGCCTTGTCCAGATTGGCTTGTGCTTCGGCCACGTTCAATGGCTTATCGCCCTCGAGCTTGCGACCACCGGTGCGCTTGCGATTGATGATCTTGTCGGCAACCGAGACCAGCGAGGCGCAATTGTCGGAAGACAGCTCGTCCTTGGCAAACATGGCCATGAAAGCCTGAGCGGCATTGGCCAGGACGCTCGGCGGTTGGTCGTGGAGAATCTTGCTGAGGCCCACGCAGTCTTTCGCGTGCGCGACGCCAGCGACCAGAGCAACTGCGAGTGTGAGTAACGCAGCACCGACATGGCTCATCCCATCCTCCTTAGTCGAAACTCAGTACGATCGCGGCCCAGACGATGACCGCGACCCAAATTACCGTTCGCGCCAACACCAGCGCAGCGGCGCGCTTTTTGGCAGAGCTCTTCAGCAACCCGACAAAATCCGCCCAGAAAAATCGACGAGCGCTCTCGCAGAAGCTAGTGGGTTCGGGCCGGCGCTGTCGTCGCTCCTTTTTCGCCTCCGCCAGGAAGCCACCGTGTTTGCATGCGTCCTCCAACCTGTCGATGAGCGCCTGGCGGTCGTGACCCCACTGATGCACCGCCTGCTCCACCGACCCCGATACGAAGCTGTCAATCAACATGCCGACGGCAATGGGAATGGGCGAAAGCCAGATTCCCCAACTCCGCAAAACGAACAGAGATAGCCAGCCGAGGCCGAGTGCCATCAGGACGACACCGCCGACAAGAGTCAATACCGAGAGAGGCGCAGATTGGCGCCGCGTGGCGTCTTCGGAAAAGCGTGCTGCGAAATAGCGGTGCCAACAAATTGCGATGAAGAGACCGAACAAGAAGCCGATTCCGACATCAATTGCGAAGGCAAGGACCTCCCGCTTCTCTATTCGATCGGACAAGTACGCGGCGGCATGAACTTCGACCCCATACACTTCGCCGAGCGGCGAAAGGTAGACGTCTCCTTCGCCGTAGCCGGCCCCGAAAAAGACGGCGTGCGATTTTGCCTGCTTTGCCAACGCCCTGCTCAGCCGTTCTGCAAACAGCTCGGCGCTATCGGGATCGGCCAACAATACCGGATCGATCCCCCTGCGATACTGACGTGGATCAATCAGCTTGCGGCTGCTTTTGCGCGGGTCGAACGCCGGGCCGCGGGCGATGCAATCTCCAGAGTAGTTCTCATTCTGCAGCGTGGGCGCGGGGAGTTTGCGCGCCTGATCTGCAAACGTATTCGGGTCGTCGTATTCCTTGATCACGAGCCCGTAGGTGATCGGCAATTCAGCACTGCCGAAGCGCACGCCCGCTTCGACCATCCACTTCTGCCATTCAGATACACGCGCAATTTGATCACAAGTCGCCGCTGGAAACGGGGTCATCAAAACCGTCGGAATTTGGTGGGCGTTGTTTTTGATCAGAAGATAGAGTTCTTTTTCGCAAGAAACCTCGCTTCTTTTGCCGCGCAAATACCTGACAGTCGGCGAATCCTTCTCGCTCGCAATCCACTTTGCCGGAGAAATATCCAGGTCGATCGCAATCAAGTCTGGTTTGTTTGGCTTCTGGTTGTAGATAAGGCCCAAATCGTTTAGCAGCTGACAGCGGCTGAGCGGTGAGCGCTCGAGGTAGCGGGATTCGAAGGTCGTTTGATCGATCAGCACCACCGCCGCTCTCGCATGCTCGGGCGAAGCGCCGCCCTCGGCCCGAATCGCGCTCAAGTGTCCGATCCCGACGAATGCGTACCCGTCGATGGCGTCGAGCCATCCAAACTTGTCGTGAACAATCGTGACGACCGCTACTACAAGGAGTGCGGCGTACCACTCGCTGCGAAAATAGTTCTTGGCGAAACCGCCGAGGCTCTCGCTCGGGTGCCGCAGCGATTCATCCGTACGCACGGCTCCCCCGCCCGCTTACCGGGATTGCGCGACGAGCCCTGACTCGGACCACGTATCGTCGACACAACCCCGTGTGGGGTGTCAAGTCCATGGAATAGACGCGGAGAACGTCCGCGCGAGAACCAAACGAGTGCGCGTTTAGAGCCACACTGCCTCCCCGCAACGAGTGGCTATGATTGAAGCGACGAACCGTCAGCACCCGCCTCGCTCGAGGCGTGCGCCCCTAAATCGTATAGTTCACCGGTGACAGATTTGCAAGGAACAGCCTTCCGAATCAAGCGCGAAGGCCCCCCATCAAAACGACAACCCTATTTGTAGGATAGAAGACTTAGCCCTCGAATGCCATAGACCGACGCTCATAGACTGAGCAACGCGCTGTCGGTCATCGACGACGAGTACGCGCCGCTAGAATGCGCGCATCAGCGTGGCGATGTTGAGTCACATCGCAGGCCGCTCGAAGATGATGCGGATACCATCCGCGACTCCAAGTCTAAGCCGACTCGCGGAACAGGCTCATCGGCGAGGCGGAGAGCGCACGCCGTGTCCCGGCCAGCCCCGCAAGCAGCACGCCGAGCGTGCCGGCGCTGAAGCCGACCAGCCAGATCCAGGGATTGAAGTGGTAGGCTACATTCAACACGCGCGTGGCGAGCACCCAGCCGAGCACCGAAGCGCCGATCGCGGCCAGGAGACCGGCGAGCGCACCGATCGCGGCGAACTCCGCCGCGTGCGCGGCCATCATCTGCCGGCTGCTCGCACCGAGCGTGCGCATGATGGCCGCATCGAACATGCGCTCATCGTGCGTGGCGCTGATCGCCGCGAACAGCACGATCAATCCGGCCAGCAAGCCGAACAAGAACACGAACTCCACGGCGCGCACCACCTGATCCATGATCCGCTGAATCTGCGTGAGAATGGCCACGACATCGATCACCACGAAATTGGGAAAGCGCTTCACCAGCGTATCCATGGCGGCGGATCGATCGGGCGCCAGATGGAAGCTCGTGACGTAGCTCATCGGAAACGGATCGAGCACGCCGGGTGGCGTAACCACGAAGAAATTGACGTGGAACGAGTCCCACTCGACTTTGCGCAGCGACCCGACGGTGCCTTCCAGGCGCTCGCCGCCGATTTCATAGACCAGCCGGTCGCCCAGATGAATGCCGAGTGTTTGCGCAATACCTTCCTCCACCGAGAACAGCGGCTTCGCGCGATCGGCCTCGCTCCACCAGCGCCCGGACACGAGGCGGTTATCGCTCTGCATGCGGCTCGCCCACGACAGGTTGAACTCCCGGTCGATCAGCCGCTTTGCGCGCTCCTCCTGATAGTCGTCCGATGACACCGCACGCCCATTCAGCTCGACCAACCGCCCGCGCACCATCGGATACACGTCCGGTCGCGGCAGATTCTGCTCGGCGAAGAACTGCTGCAGCGGTTGCACCTGATCGGGCTGGATGCTGACCAGAAAGCGATTGGGTGCATCGGGCGGCAGACTCTTCTTCCAGCTCGCCAGCAGATCGCTGCGCACCAGGGTGAGCAGCACCAG
>JBGQKF010000038.1:0-17231 GCA_041499435.1 Gammaproteobacteria bacterium | reverse complement strand
GTGCTTCATGGAGCTGCTGGCAACGGAGAAGACGCAGGCGCGGATTGAGCATACGTTGAAGACTGGTAAGCCGCTGCGGAACTGAGCTAACCTGCACATACAAACCGAACTGATAACGCAAAGGGCGCAAAGAAGCGCAAAAGCCGCAAAAAAGAACGCGTCATTTTTTTGCGATCTTTGTTGGTTTTCTTTTGCGTCTTTTGCGTCAACGCATTTAGGTTTAGACAGATGCCCAAGCAAATCCAAGACGCCTACATCGTCGCCGCGACGCGCACCCCCGTGGGCCGAGCGCCGCGCGGCATGCTGCGTAATACGCGGCCCGACGATCTGCTCGTGCACGCCCTCCAGAACGTGATGAAGCAAACGCCGGGGCTGGAGGCGGGTGCGGTCGAAGACGTGATCGTCGGCTGCGCGATCCCGGAGGCCGAGCAGGGCATGAACGTCGCACGCATTGCGCTGCTCCTCGCCGGGTTTCCCGATCGCGTGCCCGGCCTCACGGTGAACCGGTTCTGCTCGTCGGGACTGCAGGCGGTTGCGCAATGCGCCGATCGCATCCGCCTCGGTGAGGCCGACGTCATGATCGCTGGCGGCACCGAGAGCATGAGCATGATCCCGATGGGCGGCAACAAGATCTCGATGAACGAGCGCATCTTCGAGCGCGACGAGAATATCGGCATCGCCTACGGCATGGGCATCACCGCCGAGCGCGTCGCACGGCAATGGAAGGTGAGCCGCGCGGCGCAGGACGAGTTTGCTAGCGAGAGTCATCGCAAGGCGCTGGAGGCGATCGAAAAGGGCGAGTTCAAGGACGAGATGGCACCCTACCCGATCGATGAAAAAGTGCCCGATCTGGCGACGCGCGAAATCGTGCATCGGCAGAAAGTGATGTCTGTGGACGAAGGGCCGCGGCCGGGTACCACCCCTGAGGTGCTGGCCAAGCTGCGGCCTGCATTTGCCGTCGACGGCAGCGTCACGGCGGGCAACAGCTCGCAGACATCCGACGGCGCCGGCGCTGTGATCCTCATGTCCGAAGCGGCGTTGAAGCGCTACAACCTGCAACCGCTGGCGCGCTTCCTCGGTTTCTCGGTAGCCGGTGTACCTCCGGACATCATGGGCATCGGACCGAAATTCGCGATCCCGCAGGTGTTAGAGCGCATCGGTCTCAGGCTGCAGGATATCGACTGGATCGAATTGAACGAAGCGTTCGCGGCGCAGAGCCTGGCTGTGATCCAGGATCTCGAGATCGATCCGGCCAAGGTCAATCCGCTGGGCGGTGCCATTGCGCTGGGTCATCCGCTTGGGGCAACAGGTGCGATTCGCACCGCGACGCTTGTGCATGGGCTGCGCCGACGCAACCAGAAGTACGGCATGGTGACGATGTGCGTAGGCACTGGGATGGGGGCGGCGGGCGTGTTCGAGTCGGTGCGCTTGATCTAGAAAGTCGACTGCCACATCCAACGCTTAAGGCGCAGAGGAGCGCAGAGAACGCAGAGAAAACCAAAAGCAATTCGAGTGCTCGGGTTGCTCTCTCTTAAGGTTCTCGTCTTCTCTGCGTTCTCTGGGTTTTCTCTGCGACCTTAAGCGCTGGCATTTCGGGTTACTGCTAGAATCCCCGCAGTTCACACACAGCTCGGGGGAGACGGCTCATGCCGAAAATCACACGGGTCGAGGTCTTTCAAATCGACCTCAAGCCCAAAGTCGCACGCAGCGACGCCATCCAGAGCTTCACCATGCAGGAGACGCCGATGCTGCGTCTTTATTGCGACGACGGCTCGGAGGGCACCGGCTATTCCTACACCATCGGCAACGGCGGCTCGGCTGTAATCGCGCTGCTGCGCGATTGCATGGCGCTGCGGCTGCTGGGCAAGGATGCCGACATGGTCGAGGAGATCTGGAAGGATCTGTTCTTCCTCACGCACGCAACGTCGGTGGGAGCAATCACCAGCATTGCGCTGTGCGTGATCGATACCGCGCTCTGGGATCGGCGTTGTCGGGCCGCGGGACTGCCCTTGCACGTCATGGCCGGGGGTGCGCAATCGCGTATCCCGGTGTACGACACCGAAGGCGGCTGGCTGCATCTCAAACCTGCCGAGGTCGTAGAAAACGCGTTGGAAGCGAAATCCAAAGGGTTTCGCGCCGTGAAGATCAAGATTGGCCGTGCGCACGTCGCCGAGGATGTGGCGCGGCTCGCTGCCGTGCGTAAAGCGGTGGGCGCCGGCTACGACATCATGACCGACGCCAATCAGGGCTTCACCGTGCCGGAAGCGATTCGGCGCGCGCGGCATTATCAGGAGCTCGACATCGCCTGGTTCGAAGAGCCGCTGCCGGCCGAAGATTTGAACGGACACGTGCTGCTGTCGCAGTCGACTTCGATTCCGATTGCGATCGGCGAATCGCTCTATCACCCGAATCATTTTCGCGAGTATCTGCAGCGTGGCGCATGCAGTATCGTCCAGGTCGACGTGGGCCGCATCGGCGGCATCACGCCGTGGCTCAAGGTCGCGCATCTCGCGGAGACGTTCAACGTGCCGGTGTGTCCGCATTTCCTTATGGAGATCCACCTGGGCTTGTGCTGCGCGGTGCCGAACGCGACCTGGCTCGAACACATTCCGCAGCTCGATGACATCACGCGCTCGCGCATCGTCCTCAAGGATGGCTATGCGCTGCCGTCGCAGCAGCCCGGGCTTGGGATCGACTGGGACTGGAAGGCGATCGAGAAACGGCGCAATGCCGCCCCGGACGTGATTGCGGCTTCGCGTGCTGCGCCCAAGACCGCAAACCAACGCAACGCCGGTTGAGCGCATTGCAGCGAGCAGGGAGAGCGGGCGATGAGGACCATGCTGTTTGTCGTGCTGAGCCTGAGCGCGGTTTGCATCTACGCGGATACCAGCAGTCCGGTCGGCCTCTGGCGCACCGTCGACGACAGGACCGGCAAGGAGCGCGCGCTGGTGCGCGTGGTCGAGAACAACGGTGTATATGAAGGCCGGATCGAGAAGATCTTCACGCAGCCCGGCGATGACCCTCAGCACCTGTGCCGCAAGTGCGAAGGCGCGCGCAAGGATCAGCCGATCGTGGGTATGAACATCTTGTGGGGACTCAGGAAGGATGGCGATCAGTATGCCGGGGGCGAGATTCTCGATGCGAAGGAAGGCAAGATTTATCGCTGCAAGATGAAGCTGGTCCAAGGCGGAGCCAAGCTCGAAGTGCGCGGCTACATCGGCGTGTCGCTGTTCGGGCGCTCACAGACGTGGAGTCGCGAGGAGTAGCGGACAAGGTAACCAAGTGAAAAGGTGAAAAGGTGAAGAGGTGAACAGGACGGGCCTGAGGTAACTCCGTCTGACGCAGCCTGACCACAGGCTGAACAAGGCACGATGGCCTCAGATGGATCAGCCTCGGTGATCTCTTCACCTTTTCACCTCTTCACCTTTTCACTTTTTAGCTGCACGGAGTGATCCATGACGCACGCACGGCTCAAGTTCTGGGGCTGGGGGCAGGAAAGCGAACAGTTGTCGGGTGAGGAAGTGGCGCGGCTCGAGCAGGCTTACGCTGCGCGCTTCGGTGTGGCGCGCTTCGATCCCACCCCAACACCTCGTGCAGAGGAAATCGAGCTGCGCGCACCGCGTATACGTGTGCCGGGAAGCCTGGGCGATGTCTTTTCGGTCGATCACTATCAGCGCCTGCTGCACAGCTACGGCAAATCGTTCTACGACAGCGCGAAGGTCTTCGCGCGCGACTTTTCCAACCCGCCGGATGTGATCGCATTCCCGAAAAGCGAGAGCGACATCGTGTCGCTGCTCGACTGGTGCGATTCGCTCAACGCCGTGGTCATCCCCTGGGGCGGGGGCTCGAGCGTGGTGGGCGGTGTCGAGCCGCCGCTGAGCGACCAGCCAGTGGTGACTGTCGACCTGCGCCATCTCGACCGCGTGCTGGAGATCGATGCCACTTCGCAGGCTGCGCGTATTCAGGGCGGCGTCTATGGCCCGTCGCTCGAAAATCAACTGAAGCCGAGCGGCCTGACCTTGCGTCATTTCCCGCAGTCGTTCGAGTTTTCTACCCTCGGCGGTTGGATCGCCACGCGCGGCGGCGGCCACTACGCGACGCTCTACACGCACATCGATGAGTTCGTCGAATCGCTCCGCGTCGTGACGCCGTCGGGCGCGCTGGAATCATTCCGTCTTCCTGGCTCGGGTGCCGGGCCCAGCCCTGATCGCCTGTTCATCGGCAGCGAGGGCATCCTCGGCATCATCGTGGAAGCCTGGATGCGGTTGCGCGCGCGGCCGAAATTCCGCGCGGCGACCACCGCGCGCTTCAAGGACTTCTACCGAGCGGCAGAGGCGGTACGTGGCATCGCCCAGGCGCATTTGTATCCAGCGAACTGCCGTTTGCTGGATGCCGGCGAGGCGCTCGTGAACGGCGCTGGCGATGGCACAGTATCGCTCATCGTGCTCAACTTCGAATCCGCCGACCGGCCGATGGAGCCGATGCTACAGCGGGCGCTCGAGATCGTGCGTGCGCATGGCGGTGAGTACGACGATGCTGCCGCCGCCAAAGAGGGCGCACAACGCGAGGGTGCGGCCGGGCAGTGGCGCGACAGCTTCCTACGCATGCCTTACTTCCGCGAGGTGCTGACTCCGCGCGGCATCATCACCGAAACCTTCGAGACCGCAATCACCTGGGATCGCTTCCCCGATTTCCACGCGCAGGTGAAGGCGGCGACCGAGAAAGCGATACGGGAAATCACCGGGCGCCCGGGTGTGGTCACCTGCCGCTTCACGCACGTCTATCCGGACGGGCCGGCACCGTACTTTTCGTTCCATGCGCTGGGCGACAAGTCTCGGCTGATCGAACAGTGCTGGCAGATCAAGATCGCCGCGTCGGAGGTGTTGAACAAGCTCGGCGGCACCATCACGCACCATCATGCGGTGGGTCGCGACCACCGGCGCTGGTACGATCGGCAGCGGCCGGAGCTGTTCGCGCAGGCGCTGATCGCTGCGAAGAAGCGCCTGGATCCGAAGGGGATGCTGAATCCTGGGGTGTTGGTTGATCCTGAGAGCTAACATCCAAACCGAACGTCAACGCAAAAGCGCAAAGAGCGCAAAGGTCGCAAAAGAAAACGAAGCGAGACGATGTGCCTGGTCGTATCCGATTCATCGTGACCTAGCCTGGGGTGCTCGGAGCCCGCCAGGTTACGGTGGATAGAGGATTGACCGATCTTGTTTTCCTTTTGCGAACTTTTGCGTCCTTTGCGCTTTTGCGTCGAAGTTCGGTTTGGCCTGAGATCAGTTTCACCTGCGGCAACACCAGAAAGAGTCTATATTGCTCCAGCATGCGCCTCATCCTCACACTCCTCGCAGCGCTCTTCATCCCCGGCGCACTTTCTGCCCCGGGGCCGGTGGTGGTATTGACCGTGAACGGCGCGATCGGGCCTGCGACCGCCGACTACTTCAAGCGTGGACTCGATCGTGCGGTGAAGGAGGGTGCGCAGCTCGTGGTGCTGCAGATGGATACCCCGGGTGGGCTGGATACTTCCATGCGCGCGATCATCAAGGACATCCTGGCCTCGCCGATTCCGGTCGCTTCGTATGTCGCACCGAGCGGCGCGCGTGCAGCGAGCGCGGGCACGTACATCATGTACGCGAGCCACATCGCAGCGATGGCGCCCGCAACCAATCTGGGTGCGGCCACGCCGGTGCAGATCGGTGGCCCAGGGGCCTCAGAGCCATCCAAGCCTGAACCAAAGGCGCCGACTGACAAAAAAGGCAAGGATTCGCAGTCCAAGCCCAAGGATGAAGAAGCGCCCGAAATGAGCGACGCGATGACGCACAAGGTGCGCAACGATGCGGCCGCGTATATCCGCGGACTGGCGCAGTTGCGCGGTCGCAACGTCGAGTGGGCCGAAAAAGCCGTGCGCTCGGCTGTGAGCCTGCCGGCGGAGGAAGCGGTCAAGATCAAAGTGGCCGACCTGATCGCTGCCGACCTCGCCGACCTGCTGAAGAAGATCAACGGCAAGACCTTCGAGCTGCAAGGCCAGAAACGTGTGCTCGACACGCAGGGTGCGGTCCTGGTGCGTGTGGAGCCCGACTGGCGCAGCCGGCTGCTGGCCGTGATTACAGATCCGAGCATTGCTTACATCCTCCTGCTGCTCGGCATCTACGGGCTGCTCTTCGAGTTCTACAACCCCGGCCTGGTGCTGCCCGGCGTAGTCGGCGGCATCTGTCTGCTGGTCGCCTTGTATGCGATGCAGACGCTGCCGATCAACTACGCGGGCCTGGGTCTGATTCTGTTAGGCATCACATTTCTCGTCGCAGAGCTGTTCGTGACTTCCTACGGCGCACTCGCGATTGGCGGCGTAATCGCATTTGTGCTCGGCTCGGTGATGCTGATCAACACGGATGTCCCTGGTTACGACATTCCATGGTCGCTGATCGCGCCGCTGGCCGCGGGCACTGCGGTATTTTTCCTGTTCGTGATTGGGATGGCGCTCAAGGCACGCAAGCGACCGGTGGTGACCGGTCGGGAAGATCTGATCGGTGCGCGCGGTGAAGTCATCGAGCACGCGGAAAATCAATGGTGGGCGCGGGTGCACAGCGAGAAC
Organism: Gammaproteobacteria bacterium; assembly: GCA_041499435.1. Taxonomy (GTDB): domain Bacteria; phylum Pseudomonadota; class Gammaproteobacteria; order Burkholderiales; family SHXO01; genus SHXO01. The sequence goes on along the minus strand of JBGQKF010000038.1, from coordinate 10,636 downwards.
TGGCAGGTGCGCAGCACTGCGCACCTGCATCGTGGGCAGCACGTCACGGTGACGGGCATCGACGGACTGGTGCTGCTGGTGGAGCCGGAGACGCACGGCAACTGAATCGGTCGCGCTCGAGGCGAATCACGCTCGCGTGCTAGCCGTGATCACAAGGAGGCAATATGCAGGGACTGCCATTTATCGTCATTCTGTTCGTGCTCGGCGCGCTGTTCTTCTACTCGTTTCGGGTATTGCGCGAGTACGAGCGCGGTGTAGTGTTTCAGCTCGGACGCTTCTGGAGCGTAAAGGGACCGGGTCTGGTGATCGTGTGGCCAGTGATCCAGCAGATGGTCAAGGTGTCGATGCGCACCGTCACCATGGACGTGCCCAGCCAGGATGTGATCTCACGCGACAACGTGTCGGTGAAGGTGAACGCGGTGATCTACTTCCGGGTCGTGGATCCGCAGAAGTGCATCATCCAGGTCGAAAACTTTCTGGTCGCGACCAGTCAGCTCGCGCAAACCACGCTGCGTTCGGTGCTCGGCAAGCACGAGCTCGACGAGATGCTGGCCGAGCGCGAGAAGCTGAACATCGACATCCAGCGCACGCTCGATCAGCAGACCGACGCGTGGGGCATCAAGGTGTCGCATGTGGAGATCAAGCAGATCGACCTGAACGAGACCATGATACGCGCGATCGCCCGCCAGGCCGAAGCCGAGCGCGAGCGCCGCTCCAAGGTGATCCTCGCCGAAGGCGAGCTGCAGGCATCGCAGAAGCTGCTAGAGGCCGCGCGCACGCTCTCGGGGCAGCCCGAAGCGATGCAGCTTCGCTATCTGCAGACGCTGACCGTGATCGCAGGCGACAAGAGCAACACCATCGTCTTCCCGCTCGATGCGATGCGCGGGCTGGCGCAGGCCTTATCACGGAGTTCGTAACTCAAAACCGAACTGCAGCGCAAAAGCGCAAAGGACGCGAAGGTCGCAAAATGAACCTGAGCGAAGGCGATGGTACGGAAGCGATCCGATTGGCATTCGCAACCTAACCTTGGAGTTTCTCACCTTGTTTTTTTGCGTATTTTGCGCCCTTTGCGCTTTTGCGTTGAGGTTCGGTTTTGAATTAGTGGGCCGTCGCAACATCGTGTGAGGGTACCGGCAACGCCGACTTCTTCTCGCCGTTGTTGACCGGCACCACGACCACCGGCAGTCCGTCGGACGGTTGCAGGTACTTTTGCGCCACACCTTGCACCTGCTCCACCGTAAGCGCTTCGAGCTCCTGCACAGACGTGGTCGCGCGCTGCAGCCGCTGGGGCTGCTCTTGCGACGGGCCGACCACTGCGCTCATCAGATAGTTGTTGTCCATGAGCAGTTTCTTCAACTCGTTCACGATCGGATTGCGCGCGCGCTCCAGCTCGTCCTGGGTAATGCTGCCATTGGCGATCTCGCCGGCGATCTCGCGCATCTGCAGCGCGAGGCGTTGCGCGGTCGCAGGAGACGCGTCCACCAGCGCGAACAGGGTGCCGTAACCGGGGAATGCATTGCTGGGTGCATTGGCACTCTGCACGGCATATGACAGACCTTGATTGCCGCGGATGCGATCGAGAACCCTGCCTTCGAGCACCTTGGCCAGCACGAACAACCGGCGTACCTCGCTGATGTGACTGAAGTCCGTAGTCGGCCAGTACACCATCGAATAGGCTTTGGCATCGCGCGACTGGAACTCGAAGCTCTTCAGCTCCCGCGTACTGGGAAAATGCACCTGCCGCTGCTCCGTGTAAGGCGGCTTCGTCGCGTCGCGCGCAGGCAAACTGCCGAAGGTCGCGTCCACGGCCTGCACAACGGCCTGCGGATCGAAATCGCCCACGACCGAGATCTCCAGATAGCCGCGCGTCAGCGCCGGCGTGAGCCAGGCCTTGAGTTCTTCCAGCGTGCGCTGCTCCACCTGCTCGCGCGGGGGATAGCCAAAGCGCGGGTCATCCGAATGAATGAAGCGTGAGACCTGCGATTGCACCACGCCGCTGGGCGTGCGGTTGAGATTCAGATACAGCGCTCCCAGACCCTGGCGGAAGCGCTGCAGCGCCTCCGGCCGATAGCCGGCATCGGCGAGGTAGGCGGCGATCACCTGCAGCTGCAGCAGCAGGTCCGCGGGTGTGGTGCGGCCTGAGAAGATAAACGCGTCATCGTCGACGTTGAAGTCGAGCCCGACGTTGTGGCCGGCAATGATGCGGTTCAGGTCGTCGAGGCTGTGCTTGGTGAGACCGCCTGCGACGAACGCGTTGTCGGCGAGCACCTTGAGGCCGGGCTTGTCCAAAGGCAGCTCCAGTCGTCCGGCCCCGAAGCGTACGCCCACTAGAATAGTGTTGGCCTCGTATGTGGTTCGCTTCAAATTCAGCCGGACGTTGTTGCCGAAGCGGAGCTGCCTCACGTCCAGGATCGCCGTCTTGTCCTCGGTCACGGCGCTCGGCGTGCCGAAGCTGGTGTAGGCGAATTTCTCGTGGGTATTGTTGGCAGGCGGATGTACCGCCTGCGCCTGGCTTACCTTGAGCGTCTCGAGGATCTCGGCCTGCGGCGTTTGCAACGTGACCGCGCCATTCACGAATACCAGCGGGCCGGCGTCCTTCCACAGCGTGCGCAGCGCTGCAAGAGCGCGCTCCGCAGTGATCTCCGGGAGTACGCGTTGCAACTCGGCGAGGTCGTACGCCGGGTCGGTGAACACCTCGAAGTTTTCCAGATGATCGGTGATTTCGTTGGCGAGCTCAGGCGATTCCCGGGTCGTGGCCGACTTGGCCTGTTGCTCGAAGTAGGAGATCAGATTCTTCTTCTGCTCGTCGAGCTCCGGCGCGGTGAAGCCGTACTGTAAGGCTCGGCGCAGCTCCTGCTCGGCGGCGGTGAGCGCACCTTTCCACTGCTCCGGCTTGCATTGAACGCTGACTGAGCCCACGCGCACGAAGCGCAGCAGATCGGACCACTGCGCGGCGCCATTGAGGATGCTGGAGTTGCCCTGCAGCGAGAGGCTCGTGAGCCGGCGAGAGATGACGCCGTTGGCGATGTAGAGCGCGATATCGTCGGCCCGCTTGGCACGGGTATCCGCGCCCGGATCCGCATATACGACGGTCTCCAGAGAGACGCGGGTCTGCCCATCGGGATCGCTGTAGATCTGTGCATCGGGGCCGCGTGCGTGGATTTGCCCGATGTCCGGATTGGGCCGCGCGGGCGCCTGCGCGCGCATCGACTCGAAGCGCGAACGAATGCTTTGCTCCAGTTGCTTCGGATCGAAGTTGCCCACCGCCACCAGCGTGAGCCGCTCAGGGCGGTACCACGTGCGGTAGAACTCCACGAATCGATCGCGCGGGGCCTGGCTGATCACCTCTTCCTCGCCGATCGGAAAGCGTTGGATGATCAGCGTGTCGGGCAGCATGAAGGAAAGATTCGCGGTGTAGCCCCGGTAGTCCGGCGTATCGCGCAACCGCCTCTCGCTCAAGATCACGCCGCGCTCCTTGTCGATTTCAGACTGCAGCAGGAGCAACCGATCCGCGGTCTCGCGCATTACCATGAGGCTCTTGCCGACCAGCTCAGGCGTATTGTTCGGCAGCTCGAGCTGATACAGGGTGCTCTCGAAGCTGGTGCGCGCGTTGGTGTCGGCGCCGAAAGCCATGCCCAGCCGCTCGAGGTACTGCACCAGATCGCCGGCCGGCAGATTCTGCGAACCTTTGAAGGCCATGTGCTCGAGGAAGTGCGCGAGCCCGCGCTGGTCAGCGGTCTCCATCAGGGAGCCCGCTGCGACCAGCAGCCGCAGGCTGATGCGATCCTTGGGCCGATCGTTGGGCATCAATACATAACGCATGCCGTTGTCGAGGCGTCCGAAGACTGCGCTCGGGTCGGGCTTCAAGTCGCTTTGTTCCTGCGGCCACGCGTCGTCGTTCGGGAGCTGGCGTGCCTCGAGCGGAGTGATGACAACGACGGCAAGCAATGACCACAGTGCAAAGCGCAACGTGCGCGCGAGCGATCTCATCGGGTTGATGCTTTTCAAGCTGGTGACTCCTGAACTGCTGCTACATGTTGGGATAGTTGGGTCCGCCGCCGCCTTCGGGCACGACCCAGTTGATGTTCTGCGTCGGATCCTTGATGTCGCAGGTCTTGCAGTGCACGCAATTCTGCGCATTGATCTGCAGCCGCGGATTGCCGCCGCTCGCGTCGCGCACGATCTCATAGACTGCGGCCGGACAGTAGCGCTGCTCGGGCGCATCGTACAGGTCGAGGTTCACGTTGATTGCAATCGAGGGGTCTTTGAGTTGCAGATGCGGCACCTGGTCCTCTTCATGATTGGTGTTGGAGATGAACACGGAAGACAATCGATCGAAGGTGAGCCTGCCGTCCGGCTTGGGGTAAGCGATGGGCATGGCTTCGGATGCGCGCTTGAGCTGTGTGTGATCGGGGTGCTGCTTGAGCGTCCACGGAGCCTTGCCGCGCAGCACATAGGTATCGAGTGCCGAGTACGCGAGCGCCGGGAACAGGCCCCACCGAAATGCCGGGCGAATATTGCGCACTTGGTAGAGCTCATCCCACAGCCAGGTGTGTCGCAGCCGCTCCGGATAACCGACCACTTCGGTGCCACCGCCCGTACGCACGTGTTCGAACAGGGCTTCGGCGGCGGTCATACCGGATTTCATCGCGGTGTGGGTGCCTTTGATCTTCGGCACATTGAGCATGCCGGCGGTGTCGCCGACCAGCATTCCGCCCGGAAAGGTGAGCTTCGGGAGGGATTGAAATCCGCCTTCGGAGATGGCGCGCGCGCCGTAGCAGACGCGGCGCCCGCCTGCGAAGGTCTCGCGGATCTCGGGATGGGTCTTGAAGCGCTGGAATTCCTCGAACGGGGACAGCAACGGATTGCTGTAATCGAGTCCGATCACGAAGCCCACCGCGACCTGGCTGTTCTCCAGGTGGTAGAGAAATGAGCCGCCGTAAGTGTGCGTATCGAGCGGCCAGCCGATGGTATGCACCACGCGACCGGGATGATGCTGCGCGGAGTCGACTTCCCACAGCTCTTTGATGCCGATTCCGTACGTCTGCGGATCAGCGTCCTCGCGCAGCTTGAAGCGGTCGAACAGTGTCTTGGTGAGCGAGCCGCGGCAGCCCTCTGCGAACAGCGTCTGCCCCGCGTGCAGCTCCATGCCCGGCTGATGGCGTTCGGTCGGCTGACCGTTGCGCCCGATGCCCAGATCGCCGGTTGCCACACCGCGCACGCTGCCGTCCTCGGCGTAGAGCACTTCAGCGGCCGCAAAACCGGGATAGATTTCGACGCCGAGCGCTTCGGCCTGCTGCGCGAGCCAGCGGCACACGTTGCTCAGGCTGACGATGTAGTTGCCCTGGTTATGCATCGGCGGCGGGGTTGGCAGCCGGTAGGCCTTGCGTTCGGTCAGGAACAGAAAACGGTCGTCCTGCGCCGGGGTGTTGAGGGGCGCGCCGAGCGCTTTCCAGTCGGGCAGCAGCTCGTTCAGAGCGCGCGGCTCGATCACCGCGCCCGACATGATGTGCGCGCCGACCTCGGAACCCTTCTCCAGAACGCACACCGAGAGCTCGTGCTGATGCTCGCCCGCCAGCTGCTTCAACCGGATGGCCGCCGCCAGGCCGGCCGGGCCGGCGCCGACGATCACGACGTCGTATTGCATCGATTCGCGTTCTGCCACTGCTTCGCTCCTGCGGGGTGATTCTTCGCTGCTAGAATTCGGCGGTCGATTTGAAGACAGCAGCGAATGATAAACGGTTTCGCGCCGGCGCTAAGGCAGGCAAAGTCTGGTTGAGGTTACGGAGAAGTCGAGGATGGCATCGCGCGGTAAGCTGGTGCATGTCGAGCACATGACCATGCGCTGGGGCGACATGGATGCGCTCGGCCACATGAACAACGCGGTTTATTTCAGCTATCTCGAACAGGCGCGCATCTCCTGGCTCGAGCGCCTCGGCGCCGGCTATGGTCAGGGTGAAGCACCGATTCTGGGCAGCATCAGGGCAAGTCGCGTCCAGTGCCGCCGTGGCTGCGCGAAATCATTCAGTCCTGAGCCTGGATGACGCGGCCGCTGAGGCCGCGGCTGTCAGGACCCATCAGGTACAGGTACGCGGGCATCAGCTGCTCCGGCGTGGCACGGCTCTCGCGCGCTTCTCCGGGATGCGTCTGCCGGCGCTGCGGAGCATCCACCGGGCCGGGCACCAGCACATTGATGCGCAGCTGCGCAGCCGCGTCCCATTCCTGCGCCTGGATCTGCGCGAACGCCAGCAGTCCGCTCTTGGCTACCGCCAGCGGACCCCAGTACGCCTTGGGTTGCAGAGCATGCGTCTCCGCGGTGAGCACCACCGCCGCGTCGGGTGCGGCTTTCAGGAGGTACGTGCACGCGCGCGTCAGTGCGAACGGGGCGGCCAGGTTGACGCGCAGCGACACCAGCCACTCGTCCAGGCGCTGCTGATCGAGCGGACCCAGGTGATCGAAGTGCGCGGCGTTGTGCAGAATGCCATCTAGACGGCCGAGCTGCGATTCGATGGCGAGCGCGAGATTGTCGAAGTCGCGATCGCGGGCCGAGCCAAGATCGAGCGGCAGAATAGTCGGCTGCGCGCTGCCCGACGCTTCGATCTCGTCGTACAGCGCTTCTAGCCTGGCGACGTCGCGTCCGTGCAGGATGACGGTTGCGCCATGGCGGGCGAAAGTCAGAGCCGCGACGCGGCCGATGCCGCGTCCAGCGCCGGTCACCAAGATCACCCGGTCTTTGAGGAGGTCGGGAGCGGGCCGGTATTGTTTGAGATCGATCATGTGAGTGAACTGGTGAATAGGTGAAGAGGTGAAGAGGTGAATAAGTGAGTGAGTGAGTGAGTGAAAAACTCCTTTCCCTTCAAGGGGAGGGCGGGGGTGGGGATGGGGATGGGGGCGGACGGTTCTTCCCGGTGACGTAGAGTGGCGGACACATGCCTGCCCCTCACCCTTCGCCTGGCGGACACGGCTCGCCGCTACGCGGCGACCCACGTCCGCCAGGCAATCCACAGCTTCCGCAACGGCGTCAGCGCAACGCGCTGGTTTAGCGTGTGTCCGCGCAGCCGCGCAATCTCATCGAGCAACGCGCCGTCGAGCGCAGCCATGATCAGATGGGCACGCTGCGCCTTGCGGTCTTCGCGATTCAAGAGTGCACCTGCGCGCTCAAACAGGTTCTGCGCACGCTCGATCTCAAACGTCATCAACCGCTCGAACCGTTCGTCCTCGCGTAACGCGATGATGTCATCCGTTTCCAGATCAAAACGATGCAGGTCTTCGAGCGGCAGGTAGATGCGGTTGCGCCTCGCGTCCGCGCCCGCGTCTCGTATGATGGTGGCGAGCTGAAGCGCAGTACCCAGGGTGCGGGCGAATTCCATTGTCGCGGGATGCGAATGGCCGAGAACCCTGGCCGACAAAAGGCATACCACGCCCGACATGCGGGAGCAGTAGACCTCGAGTGTAGCGAAATCCGGGTAGCGATTGTAATCGAGATCCATCTGCGCGCCGTCGAGGAGCTCGACCAGCTGCTCTCGTGGCAACTCCCACCGGCTCAATACGCGGCAAACTGCGTTGATTACCGGATGTTGCGAGCGCCCCGCGAGCGCGGCGCTCAACTCCTCGCGCCACCACAGCAGCCTCGTCCGTGCCAGTCCCGGATCGGAGGCTTGCTCCACCGCATCCCGGAGCTCGCGTTGCAGCGCGCGCAGAGCGGTGAGGGCTAAACGCTGCTCCGGGGGCACGAACAACAGGCTGTAGTACAAGGCCGAGCCGCGCGGGGCTGCCTTCTGCTCGCAGTACTGTTCCGGCGTCATGTTCGGCGCGGGAAGACGTCCGCCGACCGAAATGGTGTGCGTGCGGCTCTGGCGAAATCGTCAGATTCGAGCCGGAAATGGTCAATCATGCGCATGGACTGGCGCGCAGACCCGCGGAAGAGCCAGAATGCAACCAGGAACGGTGCGATCACAGCGCCTGAATGTCGTCAACTGCCTCATTCTCAAGGGGGGTTATTGGAGCCGCGAGCCTGGGCGGGATGTGCGGCCGGTGGTAGCAGGGGCCTTAGCTATTATAAAATGCACCCTTAGCGGCCGTTGGCGTTCCGCACACGCACGGAATGCGGCAAAGTCGCGTCGGGTTTGCGTGCACCGGCTGATTTGAGCGCCTGCGAGGCGTTACACATGCGCTGGAAGCGCATGAAGGCGAAAGTGGCGGAATTGGTAGACGCACCAGATTTAGGTTCTGGCGCCGTAAGGCGTGAGAGTTCGAGTCTCTCCTTTCGCACCAGCACCCAAGGGCGCGGCGGCCACCGACCCAGGCAGCCGGTTGCTGCAGATTCGATTGCAGGTATAGTCGAGCTTCCCATGCTGCTGTGCCATCACATCGTTCACGGGTTGCCGTTCCATTGAGCCTCGAGGATTCATAACAGATGCAAGCGACGATAGAAAAAGTCAGCAACCTGGAACGGCGTTTGAACGTCACGTTGCCCGCGCAGGAGATCAATGCGGAGGTGGAGAACCGCCTCAAGCGTCTGGCGCGCGACATGCGCATGCACGGCTTTCGTCCTGGCAAGGTTCCCTTTCGTCTGGTACAGCAGCAGTATGGCGGGAAGGTCCGCCAGGAAGTGCTGGGCGATGCTTTGCAGAAAACATTTGGCGAGGCGGTGCGCAGTCAGAATCTGCGCGTAGCTGGATATCCACGCTTCGAGGAGAAGCGGGTCGAGGGCGAGGACAACGTCGAATACAGCGCCACCTTCGAGATCTACCCGGACATCGAAATCGCCGATATCTCGCAGGCGAGCATCGAGCGGCCTGTCGTCGAAGTCGGCGATGCGGAAGTAGACAAGACCATTGAGATTCTGCGCAAGCAGCGTGTGCACTACCATGCGGCCGAGCGCGGAGCGAAGGAGGGCGACCGTATCACCATCGATTACACCGGCACGCACGAGGGCCAGGAGTTCGAGGGCGGCAGCGGCAAAGACCACACCACCGTGCTTGGCGAAGGCCGTCTGCTGGCCGATTTCGAGAAGGCCGTGGCGGGGTTGCGCGCAGGGGAAAGCCGCACATTTGAACTGACTTTCCCAGAGGACTATCATGGCAAGGAGATGGCCGGAAAAGCCGCGACCTTCTCGGTCACTGTAAAGCAGATCGACGAGCCTCACCTGCCGGAAGTAGACGCAGAATTCGCGAAGCAACTGGGGATCGCGGATGGCGACATCGCCAAGATGCGCGCCGACATCAAAGCCAATCTCGAACGCGAAGTGCGGCGGCGAATTCATGCGCGCGTGAAGGATCAGGTGATGAAGACGCTGCTCGAGCACGCCAAGCTCGATCTGCCCAACGCGCTGGTGGATATGGAGATCGAGCGGCTGATGGCGGGGATGCGGCAGGATCTGGCGGGCCGCGGACTCAAAGCGGAAGACATTCCGATGCCGCGGGAGGCGTTCGAGCCCGAGGCGCGCAAGCGCGTGGGACTGGGGCTCATCGTCTCCGATCTGGTGCGGCAGCACAATCTGCAGGCGAAGCCTGATCAGATCAAGACGGTGGTGAAGGATTACGCTGAGAGTTACGAGCGTCCCGAAGAGGTGATGCGCTGGTACTACCAGTCCGCGGATCGTCTGCGGGAAGTCGAATCGCTGGTGCTGGAGGATAATGTGGTGCAATGGGTACTCTCGCAGGCGAAAGCGGTGGACAAACCGGGCGATTTCGACGAACTCATGGGTAACACTAAATGACGCCTCAGATGACGTGGCAGCAGCAAGGGCACGAACCGCAGGGATTGGGACTGATCCCGATGGTGATCGAGCAAAGCGGGCGCGGCGAGCGGGCATACGATATCTACTCGCGCCTGTTGAAGGAGCGCGTCGTGTTTCTGGTCGGGCCGGTGCACGAGATGTCGGCCAACCTGATCGTAGCGCAGTTGCTGTTTCTCGAGTCGGAAAATCCGGAGAAGGACATCTCCTTCTACATCAATTCGCCCGGCGGCTCGGTGTCGGCGGGGCTCGCGATCTACGATACCATGCAGTTCGTGAAACCCGATGTGAGCACGCTGTGCGTGGGACAGGCGGCGAGCATGGGTGCGCTGCTGCTCGCTGCAGGCGCCAAAGGCAAGCGCTTTGCGCTGCCCAACTCGCGCGTGATGATCCATCAGCCGATGGGCGGCTTCCAGGGTCAGGCCACCGACATCGAGATCCACGCGAAGGAGATTCTTTATCTGCGGCAGCGTCTGAACGAGATTCTGGCGCGACATACCGGACAGGACATCAAGACCATCGAGCGCGACACCGAGCGTGACAATTTCTTCGGCGCCGAGGAGGCGACCGAGTACGGTCTGGTGGATAAAGTGCTGGTGAGCCGCGCGGAGGCCGCGGCGTGATTTTTGCTCGCCTTGAGCGTAGTCTGGGTTAAATTGCGATAGGGCGAGTCCCTCCCGCGCTATCGGCTGCCGAGTCGGAAGATATGTCAGAGAAGCCTGGTTCAGAGAAATTGCTCTACTGCTCGTTCTGCGGAAAGAGCCAGCACGAGGTCCGCAAGTTGATTGCGGGCCCGTCCGTCTTCATCTGCGACGAGTGCATCGAGCTGTGCAATGACATCATCCGCGAGGAAGGCCAGGGCGAGCAGGGCGCGCGCGGGACCAAGTCCGATCTACC
>JBGQKF010000037.1:0-17322 GCA_041499435.1 Gammaproteobacteria bacterium | reverse complement strand
GAATCCAGATCTAGCGTGTTCCGCGGTTCGGAGTCGTTGCGCTGCGGCGGTGACGTCTCGGACATCGTCTGCAGCCAATTCGCTGCTTGCGCTTCGGCAACGCGTTCGCGCGTATCCTGTGCCCCCCACATCTGCATCGCGTCTTTCACGGCGTCGGCATCGAGCATGGCGACGGGCGAGCCGCAGTACGGGCAGCTCGTAGAGTGTTCCAGATCGATGGGCGCGCCGCAGTTGGAGCACTGCAGTTGCTTGATCTTCACCCGCACCTGGTGCAGCTCCGTGGGTGTCAGCGCACGCAGAAACTGTTTCTCGCGCAGGAACTGGAAGAAAGGCGTGAGGCGCCCGCCGTCTTCCGGGCAGCGAAAATACTGTATCGGTCCCGACTTGCAGATGTCATGGGTCAGCGTGAGGCCCTGCGTGCAGCGCGGGCAGGACAGGCTCGTCGACACACGCGAGCGTCCCGCGTCGCGCCGCGCCTGAATCTCCCGAAACAGCTCGATCACCGCTGCCGGCGCCAGCTGCGCGCTCTCCCCCTGATCGAACCAGATCAGGCAGCAGCCGAAGCACAGATCGACGGCGAGCTTGCCGACCGCGCGCCGCCGGAGCTCGAGCGAATACATCGGCTCCGAGCAGCTCGGGCAGTGCAGTGGCGTAAAGGTGTTCCCATCCATGGCTTCTCGCGTATCCAACCGGCGCGATCGGTGCAGCCGGGCCGGCGATGCAGCCGGCCTACTGGACAAAGCAAGGAAAGCGCCATCGGAATACCGCGCGAGGCGAAAGGCCTGGCGGCGAGATGCCGCTCGATGTCAGCTCGGCAAGCGGTCCGCAAGCTGCCGCTCGAACATCCATCCCGGATACTCGCGCGGTAGTTTGCTCACCTCGTTCAGTGCGGCCAGTTCGTCATTGGCAAGCTGGAGGTCGGCAGCAGCGATATTGTCTTGGAGCTGCTCCAGACTCTTGGCGCCGATGATCACGCTGGTGATCCCGGGCTGTCGGAGCACCCAGGCGAGCGCAACACGGGCGACTGAGACGCCGTGCGCAGCGGCGATCGGGCGCATCGCTTCGACGACACGAAATGCGCGGGGCCGGTCTACAGGCGGGAAGTCGAACGTTGTACGGCGAGCGCCCTCAGGTCCGGAGCTGTCTTCCTTGAACTTCCCGCTCAGCAGTCCACCGGCGAGCGGGCTCCACACCAGAATGCTCAAGCCCTGATCGAGAGCGACCGGCACGATCTCGCGTTCGAGCTCGCGCCCGGCAATCGAGTAGTAAGCCTGGACGCTCTCGAAACGATTCCAGTCATGCCGATCGGAAACGCCGAGCGCCTTCGCGATCTGCCACGCCGCGTGGTTCGATACGCCGATGTAGCGGACCTTGCCTGAGCGCACCAGATCCTCCAGCGCGCGCAGCGTTTCTTCCAGCGGCGTGACCTGATCGACGCCGTGGATTTGATAGAGATCGACATGATCGAGCTGCAGCCGGCGCAGGCTCGCATGGATCTCGTTCATGATGTGCACGCGCGTCAGGCCGACGCGGTTGGGTGTGGGTCCCATGCGCACGCGCACTTTGGTGGCGATCACGAGATCTTCACGCGGCAGGCCGAGCTTGGCGAGTGCCTGCCCCACGATCGTTTCCGATTCGCCTTCCGAGTAGACGTCCGCGGTATCGATGAAGTTGACCCCGGCATCGAAGGCGGCCTTGATCTGCGCCTGCGCTTCGGGCAAACCCAGCCGTCCGACCACTTCCCAGCGGCCTTTCCCGCCGTAGGTCATGGTGCCCAGGCAGATCTCCGAGACGAACAGGCCAGTGCGGCCGAGCAGACGGTATTGCATCGTTCCACTCCTTCTCTATCGGATTGACGCGCCTTCGCGTGCGAAGAGCGTAATTACTCAACTTTACCAGACTCTGACGAGGCGTCAGGGCGCCGTGCTGGTTGGCGCATGAGACCCCAACTTGTGCGCGGGATCTATCACGATACTGAACAGGAATGTCGAAATCTTGCGGTGTAACTGCGCGCTCGATCTCACCAGCGCCCGCATTCCACCGTATGCAGAAAATCGGCCACCGCGCGATTGAAGCTGTCCGGCTCTTCCAGGTTGATCGCATGACCAACGCGCGGCAGCACGACCAGTCCTGAACCCGGGATGCTGCGTTTCAACAGCAGCGATGGCTCGAGACACGGATCGTCGTAATCGCCCGAGATGATCAGCGTCGGTGTGGCGATGCGGCCCATGTCTTCGATCAACTCCCAGACCGACGGCCTGCGCATCTGGATACCGCGCAACGTCAGCGCCGATCCCCTCGCAGAGTGCTCGCTGAGCTGGCCGACGAACTCGTTCCAGCCGCGCGGATCCTTGTCCAGGTAGGGCCAGCGTTCGGGCACGTTCGCGTACTTTTCTGCGGCGACGGCGCCGCCCGCGGTTTCGAACAGATCTGCGATCCGTCCGGAGAATTGCTGGAACGTTTCCCTGCGCGAAGCCTCCGAGCCGTAGCCGCAACCGGCGATGACCGCGGACTTCAACAGGTCAGGGCGACGGATCGCAAGATGAAGCGCAGCGTAGCCACCCATGGAAAGTCCGACCACGTGCGCGGATTGCAGGCCAAGCCTCGTGATGACGGCGACGATGTCGTCGACCGCATGCGACTGCGAGTAGGAGTCCAGCGTGTCCGGGACATCGGAGGGCGAGTATCCGCGCGCGGCGAAGGTGATGCAGCGATACAGGCGCGAAAAGTAACGCACTTGGGGTTCCCAGCTGCGGTGATCGCCGGCAAACTCGTGCACGAACACGATCGGCGTGCCCGAACCGGTCTCCTCAAAGTAAAGCTTGACGCCATCGTGTGTAGTTACGAAAGGCATGTCTTCCCCCTTGCGAATCACACGAACGTGAAGCCGTGCGTCTTGATGTGAAGAGCGAACGCGGCGCCCTCGGGCTGCGCAGCCTGTCTTGCCTTGTCCTCCGACCAGCCGTAGAAATCGGCGTAGCCGAAGCGCTGCGGATTGCGCTGCTGCTCGCGCGCGATCGCATGGCGTGCGTCGCGACGCCGATCATAGTCGTCGATCTGCTGTTCCAGCGCGCTGTCGTCATACCGGTGGGAATGTACGGTGACGCTGGGAGGCAGGCGCAGGCTGACGTAGCCGGCGCTCGCGGGATAGCCGACACACAAACCGCCCACTGGAAATACGCCGTCGGGCAGCGCCAGCTCGGCGGCCATCGTTTCCATTTGGTTGCGGATCACGCTGATCGGGCAGCAGCCGAGCCCGACCGACTCCGCAGCGAGAATGAATGTTTGCAGCACCAGCGCTGCGTCGACCGATGCATTGAGGAACGCTTCCAGATCGCGATTGGGTTGCGGATGTCCGCGTTGCGAGCAAATGCGCTCCAGTCGCCGTGCGTCGCCGCAGAAGACCAGGAAGATCGGTGCGAGGCCGATCCAGGGCATCGCTGGAAAGTGCTGCGCGATGCGACGGCGCGTGGCTGCATCGCTCACCTTGATCACCGTAGCCTGCTGGAAATCCGATTTGGCCGAGGCCGACAATGCGACTGCCAGCAGCAGATCGATCAACTCGGTCGGTACCGGTGCATCCGTGTACTTGCGATGCGTGCGCCGCGCGAGAATGCGGGCCAGCTCAGGCGTGAGGTGGGGGGATGCTTCGAGTCCCAGATCGACGCCGAACCGCGCGTCGAGCAGCGCTTTGAGATCCACGGTTCGCTCCTCCGGTCTGAATATGGGTTCTATTCGATGGGCCGGTGCGCTCACTGCGCGGGTGGCCGGTACGCGATCATGTCGATCTCCACGACGCCTCCGCGCGCGAGAGCGGTGACGCCGACGGTGGTGCGCGCGGGCAGGCGATTGGCCGGGAAGTATTCGAGATAGAGACGGTTGAATGTGGCGTAATCGCGCTCGAAGTGCGTGAGGAAGATGCGCACGCATAGCACGTGCTCGAAGCTCGCTTTTGCACCCGCGAGCGCGCGCTTGAGATTGTCGAAGACTTTATGCGCCTGCGCTTCGATGCCATCGGGCAGCGGACGCGAATCGTCATCCGGATCGGTGGCGAGTTGCCCGGTGACGAACAGCCAGCCATCCTGCTCGACGACGTGGCTATAAGGTCCCACCGGCTTGGGTGCGTTGGCGATCATGTGGAAAATGGGTGCGGGCATGCTTCCTCCGTGACGGGTTCTACCAATGCGCTGCGGTCGCCGGCGGCCGCGCGAACGAGGATAGATTCACGCCCCCGCTGCGCGAGCGCTCGATTGCTGCCGGGCGAAGCGCTGCAAGAACTGGCGCGCCCGCTCGCTTTGCGGCCGCTCGAAGAACTGGGCGGGCTCCGCGGTCTCGATCACGCGCCCGCGATCGAGGAACACGATCTCATCGGCCGCATCGCGCGCGAAGCCCATCTCGTGTGTCACCACGACCATGGTCATGCCTTCCTGGGCGAGCTCTTCCATGACCGTCAGCACTTCGGCCACCAGCTCGGGGTCCAATGCGCTGGTGGCTTCGTCGAACAGCATCAGCTCCGGGCGCATGGCGAGCGCACGGGCGATGGCGACACGCTGCCGCTGTCCGCCGGAAAGCCGTGCCGGATAGGCATCGCGCTTGTCGCTCAAGCCGACTTTGGCGAGCAGCGCTTCGGCCTCGGCGATCACTTCTGCGCGCGGCCGCCGCTTAACATAGATCGGAGCTTCGATGATGTTGCCCAGCACCGTCAAGTGCGGCCACAGATTGAAATGCTGAAACACCATGCCGATCCGCGCGCGGATCGCAGCGAGCTCAACTGGCGACATCGGGACGCGTCCCCCTAGACGATAGCCGATGCGCTCGCCGGCGAGGAACACGAAGCCGTCATCGGGCTTCTCCAGCCAGTTGAGGCAGCGCAGCAAGGTAGATTTTCCCGAGCCGCTCGGGCCGAGTATGCAAACCGTTTTCCCTTTGGTGACACGCAGGCTGACATCGACCAAGACCTCGTGCTCGCCGAAGCGCTTGCACAGATTGCGCACCTCGAGTACCGGCGTGTCAGCCGCGGGTGAGGAAGCGCCTGCGATGATCGAAGCTTCCGAGTGCGAGCTCACTCAGCGCCTCGCCTGTGCGCGCCGCTCGAGCCACGCCACCGCCAGCTCCACGCTTCGGCACAGCACCCAGTATAAAGCGACGGCGGCAATGAACGCAGCGAACGGTACATAGTAAGTGGATTGGATCGAGCTCGCGGCATGCGTGAGCTCGGGCACGGCGATGATCATCAGGAATGCGGAATCCTTGATGATCTGGATCACCTGATTGCCGAGCACGGGGCCGACCGCCAGCACCACAGGCGGGAGGATGATGCGCCGATACAACGTCGCGCCGTGAAATCCCGTGGCGTGTGCAGCATCCACGTAGCCGCGCGGCAGGCTCGCCCAGCCGCCGCGCAAAATCTCGCCGATGTAGGCCGCGTTATAGATCGCCAGAGCGCAGAGTCCCGCAGTCCAGTTGTCGAGGCGAATACCGAGCGTGGGCAGCCCATAGTAGACGATGTAGGCGAGCAGCAGGAATGGCACGCAGCGCATGCCATCGACCAGCCACTGGGTGGGCCGCGCCAGTGCACGCGAATGCGACATCAGCGCGGATGCGAGCACAGCACCGAGAATCAGCGCGATCGTACTCGACAGCGCCACCAGAGCTACGGTGTTCGCCAGTCCCGCGAACAGGCGGTCCTTGTGTGCCCAGACGATCGCGAACTCGTGCGTCATGCGACCCCGTACTTGCGCACCAGCGCCGGCTCGATCGTGCGCTGGATACGCACCAGCGACAGCACCACGGCAAAGTAGAGCGCGGTGGCAACCAGAAACGGCGGCAGCGGTTCATAGGTTTCGGCGCCGATGCGTACCGCTGCGCGCGTAATATCGACCACGCCCAGCACCGCGATCGCCGGGCTTGCCTTGATCAGCAGCGTGATCTCGTTGACCAGCGACGGCAGGCTCGTGCGCCAGAGCTGCGGAAACACGATGCGCCGGAACGCGAGTGCCCCGGACATGCCGCTCGCAGCCGCGGCTTCCATCTGCGCTTTTGGAAAATCCAACAGGGCCGCACGCCAGATCTCGCAGTTGAAGGCGGCGGTGTTCAAGGTGAGCGTGAGGATCGCGCCGGGGATGGGATCGATCGGGATGCCGATGTTCGGCAGCGCGAAGAAGATGAGCAGAGCGAGCGTCATCATCGGCGTGGCGCGCAGCACGCTCACGTACGCGGCAACCGCACGCGCCAGGACCGGTACGCGGGCCCAGCGTATCAGTGCCAGGCCGAGCCCGAGCGGCACGCCGAGAACGATGCCGAGCAGCGAGAG
Organism: Gammaproteobacteria bacterium; assembly: GCA_041499435.1. Classification (GTDB taxonomy): domain Bacteria; phylum Pseudomonadota; class Gammaproteobacteria; order Burkholderiales; family SHXO01; genus SHXO01. The sequence continues at coordinate 11,009 of JBGQKF010000037.1, read as the reverse complement.
CGCGACCGTCACGGCAGCGCCCTGCAGCAGGCTCAGCAGACTGTAGAAGGTCATCGCCTCGCTCGACCCGCCGGCGGTCCTTCGCTTAGAACTGCGGCGTGAATGTAGTGGGCAATGCGTCGAAGGTCTTGCCGAACCACTTCTTCTGCAGCTCCGCGGAGGTGCCGTTAGCGCGCTGCTTCGCGAGGAAGTCGTTGAGGAAGGCGAGGAGCTCCGCGTTGCCTTTCTTCACCGCCCATGCCGGATACGACGGCCCGGACACGGCCTGACCGAGCGCGAAGACATTGGGCTTTTCCTTGACCAGCGCCTGGAGGTTGATCACCGTGTTGATCACGAAATCGGTACGGCCGATGGCGAGGTCCTGATACGCTTCGGGATACGAGGTGTACTCGACGATTTTGCCGATCTTGCCCCCGGTCTTGGCGAGCATCGCCTCGAGCTCGGGCAGGCGCTGGAGCAACCCGCTGCCGGCCTGGATGCCGAGGATCTTGCCGTTGAGATCCTTGATCTCCTTGATGCTGTCGTCGTTCTTGCGCTTCACGTAGTAGTGCGTGGCATCGGCAATCGGCATCGTGAAGTCGAGGAACTGGACGCGCTCCTTGGTGATCAGCGCGGCGGTGAGAGCGACGTCGTATTTGCCGGTGCTCACGCCGGCGAGCAGGCCGGTCCAGGGAATGATCTCCTGGCGAATTTCGAACGGCGCCGCCTTCTTAAGGAGTATTAGCAGCTCGTTATCGAAGCCGGTCGGCTTGCCATCCTGCACGAACTCGAAGGGCCGGAAATCGTCTTCGGTGGCGACGACGAGGTAGCCGCGTTTTTTGATTTCCTCCAGGGATGCCGCACCGGCTGAGCCGAGTAGCAGCGCGCATACGGCGCTCAGGCACAAAGCAGAAGCGATGAGGCGAAAGCGACGTAGAATCATGGCTGGTCTCCCGTTGAAAGGATGCTGTTTGGCGTGCAGTCTAGTTGGCCTCTCGGATCCAGTGGCGTGATCTGCAAGAGCGATGCCATTGACGCCGAGGAGCAGTGCAATGCACGCATGCAATTGGATTAAGCTCTCGATCCATAGAGGCTTCACCGATCTCCGGTTGCAGCACAGGCGCGGTCGGTCGGCGCCGGGTGACGCTATGAATGCGCGGTCGTGGGGCGATGAGGCGGTTGCTTGCACTAACCTGGTGCGGACGGATGCCAGGCCGTGCTGAGCCCGCTTTGCGTCGGGCGATCAGCTATGAGAGTGGCAAAGGCGGTCGCGCACATCGATTCGCGGCCGTGGGTTCACCGATTGCTTGGCGATGGACTTTGACAGCGAGGCGCATGATGAGCGAGCTGTTCGATCTGGTTCTCAAAGGCGGGCGTGTCATCGATCCGGCGGCGGGGCGTGATGGGGTGGCCGATGTTGCGATCGCGAATGGCCGCATCGCCGCGATCGCCGGCGACATCCTCCTGTCGAGTGCGCGCAATAGCGTGGATTGTCGCGGCAAGCTGGTGCTGCCGGGCCTGATCGATACGCACGCGCACGTCTATCAGTATGTAACCGGGCGCTTCGGGTTGAACGCCGATATGTGCGGTGTGCATTCCGGCGTGACGACGCTGGTCGATCAGGGCGGGCCGAGCTGCATGACCCTGCCAGGGTTTCGTAACTACGTGGTGGAGCGCTCGCAGTCGCGCGTGCTGGCGTTCATCTCGGCCTATCTGGTCGGCGGTCTCGAAGGGCATTTCTACCCCGAGCTTTACCGACCGGACTGCGTCGACGTCAAAGCCACGATCAAAGCAGCGTTGGAGAATCGCGATCTCATCAAAGGCGTGAAGGCGCACGCCGAGTTGGGTGGCTTCGCGCGTTGGGGGTTGGAGGTGATCAAGCTCGCGGTGGAGATCAGTCGCCAAACCGCGCTGCCGCTGTATATTCACTTCGGTCAGCTGTGGGCGCGACCCGATGCGGGCGGCCTGCCGGTCGATCCCGACACGATCCTGCCGCAGGTGGTGGCGTTGCTCAAGCCCGGCGATGTGCTCGCGCATCCCTTCAGCCGGCATCCGGGCGGCTTCGTAAACACGGACGGCACGGTGCACACGCTGGTGAAGGAGGCGCTGGCGCGTGGCGTGAAAGTAGATGTCGGCTACGGCTCGCACTTCAGCTTCAAGATGGCACGCAAGGTCCTCGATGCCGGCATCCTCCCGGATACGTTGGGCGCGGATATGCATGGCTACAACACACGCGTGCCGGCGCCTCCCGGCACGCCGGATAGTCATCCCGACCAGGAACACATGTTCGCGGGTCGCACGCGCTTTTCGTTGGTATCGGCGATGACATCCATGCTCGCGCTCGGCGTGCCGCTGGAGAAAGTCATGCCGATGGTCACTAGTCACCCGGCGCAGATGCTGGGTCTCGCAGGTGAGATCGGGACGATGATGCCTGGTGCTACCGCGGACGTTACTGTGCTCGATGATGCCCGCGGGCGCTGGGTCCTCCGCGACAACGAAGGCAACGAAGTGGTCGCGCAACGCCTGTTGACGCCGGCATTTTGCCTGCGCCACGGTACGCGTTTCGTCGCCGACGCGCCGATCCTGCCGCTCGCCAGCGCGGCCTGATGCGCTCGCCCACACAATGACAGCGGCGGGGCAGCGCAAAGGCATCGGTGTGCCGCTGCCGCGCAAGGAGGACGCGCGCTTCCTGCGCGGCCGCGGCGAGTACGTCGCCAACATCGCCATGGTCGGCATGGTCGAGGTTGCCTTCGTGCGCTCGCAGCTGGCGCATGCACGCATCGGTGCGATCGGAAAACCACCTGGTCAAGAAGATCGCGTGTTCGTGATGACCGATCTCGCGGACGTGAAGTCGATCGTCGCCGACTCTGCACTGAAAGGATTCAAGTCGTCGGCGCAGCCGGTGCTCGCGCAGCGCAAAGTGCGCTACGTCGGCGAGCTGGTTGCGATGTGTTACGGCGACTCGCGCGCGGAAGCGGAGGATATCGCGGGCCTCGTCTCAGTCGGGTACGAATCGCTCGCTCCCGTGGTCGACATGTTCGACGCCCTCCAGCGCGACGCACCGCTGGTACACGAGCATTGGGGCGACAACGTCTTTCTCGAAACCAGAGTGGATGACGATCTGCGTGAGATTCGCAGCCGTGCCGCGATTCGTGTTCAGCGCCGGATTCGTACCGCACGTCAGTCGATGGCGCCGCTGGAAGGGCGCGGTGTAGTCGCGTTCTACGATCGCCGCCTCGACCAGCTGACCGTGTATTCCGCTGCGCAGATGCCGCACATCACCCGCGCAGGGCTGGCTTCGTGCTTGAACCTGGATCAGGGTCGCATCCGCGTGATTGCGCCCGATGTCGGTGGCGGATTCGGATACAAAGGCATATTGCTGCCGGAAGAGGTCTGCGTAGCGTGGCTCGCGTTGAAGCTGGGCCGGCCCGTGCGCTGGATCGAAGACCGCTTCGAACAGCTCACCGCGAACGCCAACTGCCGCGAGCATCACTACGACATCACCGGCTATGCCGACGCGCAGGGCCGCCTGCTGGCTATTGAGTGCGATGCTGTGGTCGACTCGGGTGCGTATTCCTCATATCCGTTCTCCGCGTGTCTCGAGGCGGCCCAGGTGAGCTCGATCCTGCCTGGCCCGTACCGCATGGAGCACTACGCCTGCCACACATGGTCGGTCGCAACCAACAAAGCGCCGATCCTCCCGTATCGCGGTGTCGCGCGCACAGGCGTGTGCTTCGCGATGGAACTGGTGCTGGACGCCATCGCACGTGAGGCGGGTAAGGAGCCGTATGAAGTGCGGCTCGCGAACCTCGTGCCACCGGATGCGATGCCGCACGTGAACATCACCGGCAAGCACTTCGACAGCGGCGACTATCCCGAGGCGGTGCGACGCGCAGTGGCGGCGTTCGATATCGAAAAGTGGCGCAAGCGCCAGCGACACCCGGAGCCGGACGGGCGGCGCATCGGTGTGGGGCTGGCGATCTTCTGCGAGCAGGCTGCGCACGGCACGTCCGTCTATTTCGGCTGGGGCATTCCAATGGTGCCCGGTCACGAGCAGTGCACCGCGCGGCTCTCGCCCGATGGAATTCTGGAGCTGCGCATCGGCGCGCATTCGCATGGCCAGGGGCTCGAGACGACGCTCGCGCAGGTGGCACAGGAGGTGCTGGGCATCGATCCGGCGAACGTGCGATTGATCCACGGCGACACTGCGTTGACGCCATACTCGACCGGCACCTGGGGCTCGCGTTGCATGGTGATGTCGGGTGGCGCGGTTGCGGAAGCGTGCAGTGAGATCGGCCGGCGCGTACGCCACATCGCGGGCAAACTGCTCGAAGTCGCGCCGGATGATCTCGTGCTCGAGGATGGCGATGTGCGTGTCGCTGGGACAGATCGCAGTATATCGCTCGCGGAAGTAGCGCATGTCTGGTATCGAGCGCCGCAGTTGCTGCCGCCCGATGTCGATCCCGGTGGACTCGAGACCACGCGCGGATACAAGACGCGCCAGGACACCGGCACGTTCAGCTATGCCTGTCATGCGTGCGCGGTTGCAGTCGACACGGAGCTTGGCACGGTTGAGATCCTCGACTATGTGGTCGTCGAAGACGGCGGTCGCCTGATCAATCCGATGATCGTCGACGGTCAGGTGTTCGGCGGTACCGCGCAGGGCATCGGCACCGCGTTGTATGAGGAGATGCCATTCGATACGCAGGGTCAGCCGCTCGCGTCCACGCTGGCGGATTATCTGTTGCCCGGTGCGACTGAAGTGCCGGCAATTCGGATAGAACACATGGAAACGCGCTCGCCGTTGTCCTCCTTCGGGCAGAAAGGCATCGGTGAGGGCGGAGCGGTTGCACCGCCCGCTGCGATCGCCAACGCAGTCAACGATGCGCTCAAGGAGCTGGGTGTGGAAATGCTCGAATGTCCTATTTCGCCTCGGCGGCTGCTTGCTGCGCTGGCCGAGGCGCGTGTCCCCTCTCCCCGGCTCTCTCCCACGAGGTGAGAGGGGGACGTTGATGAGCGGGGAGCGCGGTTTGGCAACGAGCTTTGGTCTTTTCTTCGACGTTCCAACATCTCCCTCCCCTTGTGGGAGAGGGTCGGTGAGAGGGGTCTGTCCGCCCGTAGCGTGAAAGCACCGCCATTCGAATACGAAAAACCCGACACGCTGCAAACGGCGCTCGCGCTGCTCGCGCAGCGTCGTGAAGCCACCGTGCTCGCCGGTGGACAATCGCTTGGACCCTTGCTGAATCTGCGCATGGCCCAGCCGAAGTTGCTCATCGACGTGCGCGGTTTAACCGAGCTTTCGGCATGCCGCGATGTCGGCGACGCAGTCGAGCTCGGCGCTTGCGTGACGCATGCTGCGATCGAAGATGGCGGCATGCCTGATCCGACGCGTGGACTGCTGCGCTCGGTCGCCCGGGGCATCGCCTATCGCGCCGTGCGCAATCGCGGCACCCTGGGTGGCAGCCTCGCGCATGCCGATCCCGCGGCCGACTGGGTCAGTGTGATGGCATTGCTCGATGCAACCATGCTGGTTCGCAGTGCTGCGGGCGAGCGCCGATTGCCTGCCGCTACCTTTATGACCGGCCCGCTGAGCACTTCCCTCACAGCAGGCGAGATCATCGTCAGCATTCGCATACCGAAATTTTCGGCACGCGCGCGCGCCGGATACTACAAATTTAATCGCAAGCCAGGTGAATTCGCCGAGGCGATCGGCGCCGTGTTGGTCGATCCCGAGCGCGGCATACACCGCGCAGTCATCGGTGCGACAGCGGGCGCGCCGTTCGTGATCGAAGATGCGAGCGCGTTGCTCGATCGTGTTCAGCCGTCTCGTCTGCAGGAGGTCGTGACTGCAGCCGGCTTCATACCCGGCAGCTATGAGCATCGCGTGCACGTGGTCGCACTTCAGCGTGCGGCCGCTAAGCTGCAATGAAGATCGTCGCGCTCACCGTCAATGGCAAGCCGGTCCGGGCGGCGGTGGAGCCGCGCACGCACCTGGCCGATTTTCTGCGCGAGCGGCTGCGGCTCACGGGTACCAACCTCGGCTGCGAGCACGGCGTGTGCGGTGCCTGCACGCTGATGATCGATGGCGTGCCGGCGCGCTCCTGCATTGCCTTCGCAGCCGCTTGTGAAGGCGCCGAGGTACGAACCATCGAGGGGTTCGATGAAGATGCATTGATGGAACGGCTGCGCCAGGCGTTCACCGCGGAGCATGCGTTGCAATGCGGCTACTGCACCCCGGGGATGCTCGTCACCGCGTACGATATCGTCACGCGCCTGCCGGATGCGGACGAAGCGCGTGTGCGCGAGGAGCTTGCTGGTAACCTCTGCCGATGCACCGGGTACGTGGGCATCGTGCGCGCGATCCTGCACGTGCTTGCGACGCAACGCGCGCGGAGCTAGCCCAGTTTTGCGAAGCCGTAGACGGCTTCCGGATTGGCCACCAGAATGCGCTGTCGCGTGCGCTCCTCGGGCGCCCAGTCGGACAGCAGATCGAGAAGCACCGCGTCATCGGGCTTGGTGCCTTTTACGGTTGGATGCGGCCAGTCGCTGCCCCACAGCATCCGCTCCGGCGCAGCCTTCACATAGGCCTGCGCGAGTCCCATCATATCGGCATAGCTTGGTGGCCCGACCTTGGAATCCTGATAGACACCCGACAGCTTCACCCAGGTCTTGCCTTTGTCGATCAGCTTGCTGATCACGCCGAATGCGGGGTGCGTAATGCTGGCCGATGCCGGAATTGTCGGTGCCGTAGCTGGACGGCTGTACCACCACGCAGCGGGTCGTACGTAAACGTTTCTGCAGCGCTCGATAGTCCTGCACGTGTGCATTCGGCGGCTTCAGCGAGGCGCTCGGCGCAAACGGGAACCGGCTGTCATAGATGTGCATGTGACAGTCGCACGCGCCGGGTGGCAACTTGAGCTTGGGCGGCTCGGTGCCGGAGGAGTACGGCACCGATGGTTGAGCGCGGACCTGTCCGGCGCGGATGCCGGCGCCCGCAGCCAGAGCCGTGAGCGCCGCGCCTTTGAGAAAACCGCGTCGATCAACGCGCTGATGGTTCATGCGTCGCCTCCTGTATACACGACTGCTAAGTCGATTCATCGTCTGCCTGAATGGCAGCTCAGGGTTGCGGCCGCTTCGCACGCTGCGAAGCGGTGGCGCAACGTGTTGGGTGGCTCACGTGCCGGCGAGTTCCAAGGGAAACCCGAGCGACCTTTCCACCGGCCACGTTCTATGGCATCTTTGCCACATGAAGATTGCGCGCGTGGAAGCTTTGCATTGCGACGGCGGCTGGCGGCCGTGGACCTTTGTCCGCATCGAGACCGATGACGGACTGGTGGGCTGGGGCGAGTGCAGCGACAACCGCAACCCGCACGGGCTCGCCGGCTGTGTACAGGACCTCAAGCACCTGCTGATCGGCCAGGATCCGCGGCCGATCGAACGGCTCTACTGGGACATGCTGCGCGCCACGCGTCAGAACCTCGGCGGCGTCTCGCACAAGGCGATGGCCGGCATCGAGCTGGCACTGTGGGACATCAAGGCCAAAGCGCTCGGTGTGCCCGTGTACGAGCTGTTCGGCGGGCCGCTGCGCGATCGCATTCGCCTGTACTGGTCGCACTGCGGGACCACGCGCGCGCGCATGTGGCAGATGGTCGGCGCCCCGCCGCTCACAACGTACGACGATATCGCTGCGCTCGGCAAGGAGGTGGTCGCGCGTGGCTTCACCGCGCTCAAGACCAACATCGTGATCCCCGGGGAACCGGCGAGCGTCCATTTTCCCGGCTTCAGCGCCGGCATCAATTCCACCGACGGCGCGCCGAGCGTCGAAATCCTGGAGGCGATCGAGCGCCTGATCGGCACGTTCCGCGACGCGGTCGGGCCGCGTGTGGGACTGTGCCTGGATCTCAACTACAACTTCCGCACCGAGGGCGTGCTGCGCATCGGCAAGCTGCTCGAGCAGTTCAACATGCAATGGCTGGAGTATGACAACTGGGATCCGCAGGCGCTGCTGCAGATCAAGCAGTCGACCTCCACGCGGCTGGCTTCCTGCGAGAGCCTGGTGAGCACCCGGCAGTACCGCCCGTTCTTAGAGCTGCACGCGATGGACGTCGCTATCATCGACGTGCCATGGAACGGCTTCTCTCAGTCCGTGCAGATCGGTCGCATGGCCGAGGCCTACGAGATCAACATCGCTCCGCACAATTACTACAGTCATCTCGCCGATCTGCATTCGCTCCATCTGTGTGCGGTGCTGCCGAACGTACGCATCATGGAGATCGACATCGACGATGTGCCCTGGAAGAAAGAGCTGGTCACGCGGCCCCCGCTCATCAAGGAAGGGCACATCTTCCTGCCAGGTGGTCCAGGCTGGGGCGCGGACATCAACGAGGAAGTTCTGCGCGCACATCCTTGGCCGCCGTCCGGCGCGAGCGGTCAGCTGTTCTATGGCATGAGCAGCCAGGACATGAACCAGCGTCCAGGCGGCTGAAGCCCTCCACGCGGCTTTCTCTCAGCGCGGCTTGCCGGCGCATCTGCGCCGCACCTTACGCACCTTCCGACAGTCCGCCACCCTTTCGTCAGTCGCGCTTTGCCTAGCTGATAGTTCCCATGCTGTTCGCATGATTCGAGCCGATGCCATGCGAATACATGTGTGAAAATGGATCGCACGATAATTGCGTGTCGGCGCCGCTGAGCGACGTCGTGATGTGAGCACACTTGACGCGCTTTTTCGCGAAGCGCACTCTTGCCGCACAAAACATATTCCAGCGTTGCGGTCGACCAATCCAAATCGCCGCCAGCGCGAGCAGCTCAGGATCCTCGAGTCCATTTCATCTCGACAGTCGATTCACTGTCGGTGTGCCGCTGCGCGCAAACGTCATACACCGCAAAAGCGAGAGGCAGTATGCCCTCATCGCTATCAGAAGAGGAGTGAGCTTATCGCGGAGCAATGCTGTTGAGGGCGTCAGGGGAAGCCGTATTCGCAAACGCAAGCGGGTGCAGGTTATGCAGGCGCTTTGATGAAGCCATCCGAACTGGTCGTGCAAGAGCCAGAATTCAATCGGGGGAAACTGCATGCGGCTCGCAATCGTATCTGCCTTTCTGGTCGTTGGCATGGGTTCCATCGCTGTGCAGCAGGTGAGCGAAGCGTCGATGTCGGGCTTCGATTCGCGCAGCAACGGCATGGTGGACGAAGCAACGCAGCAAGCCAATAGATCGGTATTCGATGAAGTGCATGTCTCTGCCGCCTTCGGTCGCGGCGTCAATCATGCGTCGCTGCCGCAAAGCCGCGCAGCATCCAACCAGAGTGCTTTGAGCTCTTCTTTCGGGGGTTGAGAATCATGAAACGTCATTACGTTGCTCCGCTGTGTCTCACAGCGGCACTTGCCGGTCTTTTTTTCTGTAGAACCGAACCTGCCTCGTCGGCCGATCCCACGGCCCAAGACCCGGGTGTTCGGCAGTCAGTGCAGAGCCAGTCAGTGCAGAGTAGTACGAAACCCGGTGACCCATTGCCGGGTCTCACGAAGGGGCAGCTGGACTTCTTCAACGCATCCAAGGATGAGTTCTCGGGGGCGGAGACGGTTGCAGAGGGTCTGGGACCGAGAATGAATTTGGACAGCTGCCAGGGCTGTCATGCGCAACCGGCTGTGGGGGGGTCGAGCCCGATGACGAATCCCCAGATCGCGTTTGCGACCAAGAACGGTATGACCAACAGCATTCCCGCATTCATTTCGGCGAACGGACCGGTGCGCGAGGCGCGCTTCAAGACCAACCCCGACGGCAGCCCCGACGGTGGAGTGCATTCGCTGTTCACCATTGCGGGCAGCATGCAAGGCTGTAACCTGCAGCAACCGGACTACGATACGGCCATACTTGCGAACAACGTGATCTTCCGCATTCCCACACCGGTGTTCGGTGCGGGCCTCATCGAGCAGATTCCAGATTCCGTTCTTCTGGCCAATCAAGCGGCCGACGCTGGTACGAAGCAGGCACTGGGAATCCGCGGCAGGCCGAATATCGTTCTCGCTGGCAGCACCGTCTCCGGTCAACCGAACCACAACGGCAATGACGGGACCGCGGCCCGCTTCGGCTGGAAGGCACAGAACAAATCGCTCCTGCTGTTTGCCGGCGAGGCCTACAACGTCGAGATGGGGATCACCAACGAGCTGTTTCAGACGGAACGCGATGAAACGCCAGAGTGTCTTTCCGGGTCGACACCCAATGACGTTGGCAACCCTGACGGAACGAGCATGGCGACGACAGCGAGCGGCATCGAGAAGTTTGCGGCCTTCATGCGCTTCCTCGCCCCGCCGGCTCCTTCGCCCACGCTCCCAGGTGGCGCGTTTTCGATCTGGAAAGGCCGCGGCCTGTTCATGAGCACCGGGTGCGCCCAATGCCACACGCCGACGCTCCGCACGGGGAATTCCACGGTTGTGGCGCTGAGCAACAAGCCCGTGAATCTGTTCTCCGACCTATTGATCCACGACATGGGCGCCGGGCTGGCCGATGGGATCAGCCAGGGGCAAGCGGGGCCCAGCGAGTTCCGCACTGCGCCGCTATGGGGGCTCGGACAGCGCATCTTCTTCCTGCATGACGGACGGACTTCCAACCTGGTGGACGCGATCCAACAGCATTTCAGCTTCGGCACCCCAAGTCAGGCTCCCTCCGAAGCCAATGCGGTCATCGGGAACTACAATCGGTTGTCGGAGCAGGATAAGCAACATCTACTCAATTTCCTGCGATCGCTGTAATCCGTTGGGGGTGAGTTCCCGGTGATCGGCGGCGGGTACTCGGTGCGTTGAAAATAGCGTTGTATGAAAAAAGCTGAGTACCCGCCGCCCACGAAATGCAACGCTGCACGCTGAGCTGATCGAGCGAGTCCAGGATGGTATTCTTCCGCCATTCAGGAGGACTCGAAACATGGCGCGCGTACCCTATCTCGACCCATCCGATCTCACGCCGCAGAATCGCGACCTGCTGACTCGGAACATCAATCTCTATCGGGCTCTGGTGCACAGCCCAGACGCTGCGCGCAG
>JBGQKF010000036.1:0-17380 GCA_041499435.1 Gammaproteobacteria bacterium | reverse complement strand
ATATTGGCGATGTCGCGCAGCCCGCCCGGGCTTTCCTTGAGATTGGGCTCCAGGTTGTACGCGGTATCGTTGAACCGGCCGTGGCGCTGCTGCTGCTCGGCCAGCTTCGCCTCGAAGAACGCCTTCGGATCGAGCGCGGCATTGACGGCTGCGAAGAAATTGCGCGCCAGCGTCCGCTCGCCGATGAGGTAGCGCGCCTCGAGCAGATTGGTCTGGACGGTAATGTCCTGCGCCGCTTCACTCAGGCACTGCGCAACGGTGCGAGCGCTGTGGCCGATTTCGAGCCCGATGTCCCACAGGGTCCCGACCAGCTCGGATACCTTGTCCCGGTCGACATCTTCTAGATCGTCAGGCAACAGGAACAGCACATCAATGTCGGAGTAGGGGAACAGCTGTCCGCGTCCATAGCCACCCACCGCGAGGAGTGCGAGGCGCGGGGGCATGGCGGTCTCCGACCAGACGGACCTAAGAATGCGATCCACCAGAGCTGTGTGCAGCCGCAGCAGCTGCGGCGGGGACGGGTGCTGCGTGAAGGTCGCGCGCAGTTGCGTGCGACCTTCAGCGAGCTCGCGCTTGTGCTGCGCGACGGTACCGCTGGGCGCCGCGAGGAGCGCGGGCGCGGCGACCGGGGTGTTCATCTAGTGTCCTGTCTGGTTTTCGGCAAGGAACTAATGGGACAGGACACTAGGCTCAAGCTTCAGGCGGCGAGACGAGCAGGCTCGGGGGTGCCTTCCGAGACGGTCAGCACCTCGAAGCCCGATTCGGTGACGAGAACTGTGTGCTCCCATTGCGCCGAGAGGCTGTGATCCTTGGTGACGATGGTCCAACCGTCGGCGAGCTGGCGGATGCCGGGCTTGCCGGCATTGATCATCGGCTCGACGGTGAAGGTCATGCCCGGCTGCAGGCGCAGTCCGGTTTGCGGGCGGCCGTAATGCAGCACCTGCGGTTCCTCGTGGAACTTGCGTCCAATGCCATGTCCGCAGAATTCGCGCACTACGCTGAAGCCGTTCTTCTCCGCATAGGACTGAATCGCGTGCCCGATGTCGCCGAGATAGGCGCCCGCGCGCACCGCTTGAATTCCCAGCCACATGGACTGGTACGTGATCTCGCAGAGGCGGCGGGCCTGGATCGATGGCTCGCCCACGTAGAACATGCGGCTGGTGTCGCCGTGATAGCCGTCCTTGATCACGGTGATGTCGATGTTCACGATGTCTCCGGTTTTCAGGCGCTTGGGCCCTGGGACACCATGGCAAACCACCTGATTGACCGAGGTGCAGATCGACTTCGGATAGGGCTGGTATCCGGGCGGGGCATAGTTGAGGGGCGCCGGAACGGTGCTCTGCACGCTCACCATATAGTCGTGGCACAGCGCATCGAGCTCGTCGGTCGTGATGCCGGGGCGAACGTGCGGCGTAATGAAGTCGAGCACCTCGGAAGCGAGGCGCCCGGCCACGCGCATTTTCGCGACCTCTTCGGGCGTCTTGGTCTGTATCGACATGCTCAGCGAGCGGGTCTGATCCATGAATGACTCACAATCCCAACGTTGCGGCCGCCCGCATCATTTCAAAGGGCGTCGCAAACCAGCGATTTTACTAGAACCTATCTCAATATTGCGCGCGTATGCGACGGAGCCCATTTGGGCCAGGGGTGTTTCGGGGGAGGGCGCTGAGGCGGAACCGCCGCGCCCTGTCGACAATGACGAAGCGCGGCGGAGAATCGCGGCTTCAATGATTGTCGCGCGGTACCCCTTTGGTCTCGGCAATGCGCTGGTACTTGACCGCGGGCTTGAGGACCATGCCGCGCGAGAGCTCATCGACCATGCCGCGCTGCATCTCCTGCCAGGGCGTCTGACTCTCAGGCACCTTGAAGCCGCCTTGTTCCTTCAAAGCCGCCATGCGACGAGCGTACTCCTCTTTGCTGATCAGGATATCGGCCGAGCGCTTGTTGAGATCGATGCGGACCCGGTCGCCCGTCTTCAGGATGGCAAGGCCCCCGCCGGTGGCTGCCTCCGGAGAAGCGTTCAGGATCGAAGGCGAGCCGGACGTGCCCGACTGACGTCCATCCCCGATGCAGGGCAGCTCAGTCACGCCGGCCTTGATGAGGGCGGCGGGCGGCTGCATGTTCACCACCTCGGCAGCCCCGGGGTAGCCCTGCGGTCCGGCGCCCCGAATGAACAGCAGGCACGCATCGTCGATCTTCAGGCTGGGATCGTCGATGCGATGGTGATAGTCCTCCGGTCCATCGAACACGATGGCACGGCCTTCGAAGGCGTTCGGATCTTTCGGGTCGGAAAGATAGCGCTTGCGGAAGGCATCCGAGATCACGCTGGTCTTCATGATCGCGCTGTCGAAAAGATTGCCTTTCATGTTGAGGAATCCCGCCTTGTCCTTGAGCGGCTGCTTATACGGCCAGATGACTTTGGCATCCTCGACCGGCCGGTTCTCGCAGTTCTCGGCCAGCGTTTTGCCGTTCACGGTCAGCGCATTCTTGCGAATCTTGCCCGCCTTCAACAGCTCGTTGACCACCGCCGGCACGCCGCCGGCGCGATGGAACTCTTCGCCGAGGTACTCGCCGGCCGGCTGCAGATTCACCAGCAGCGGGATCTCGTAGCCGATCCTCTCCCAGTCGTCGTTGGTGAGCTCGACGCCGATGTGGCGGGCAATGGCATTGATGTGGATCGGCGCATTGGTCGAGCCGCCGATCGCTGAATTCACTGCGATCACGTTCTCGAAAGCCTCGCGCGTCATGATTTTGGAGGGACGCAAGTCTTCCCACACCATGTCGACGATGCGCTTGCCGGTTTCGTACGCAATCTGCGCGCGCTCCTTGTGCGGCGCTGGAATCGCGGCGCACCCGGGCAGAGACATTCCCAGCGCCTCCGCCAGCGAGTTCATGGTCGAGGCCGTGCCCATGGTGTTGCAGTGGCCGGGTGAGGGCGCCGAAGAGGCAACCAGCTCGATGAATTGCTCGCGATTGATCTCGCCGGCCGCGAGCAGCTGCCGGGCCTTCCAGACGATGGTGCCCGAGCCGGTACGCTCGCCGCGGAACCAGCCGTTCAGCATGGGGCCGCCCGATAGCACGATCGCGGGCAGATCGACCGTCGCTGCCGCCATAATCTGCGATGGCGTGGTCTTGTCGCAGCCGGTCGTGAGCACGACGCCGTCGATGAAGTATCCATACAGGATCTCGACCAACCCGAGATAGGCGAGGTTGCGATCGAGCGATGCGGTGGGACGCTTGCCGGTTTCCTGGATCGGGTGCACTGGAAACTCGAACGCGATGCCGCCGGCTTCGCGGATGCCCTCGCGCACCCGCTCGGCGAGCACCAGATGATGACGATTGCACGGCGACAGATCGGAACCCGATTGCGCGATCCCGATGATCGGCTTGCCCGCCTGCAGCTCTTCGCGCTTGAGGCCCCAGTTCATATAGCGCTCGAGATAGAGCGCGGTCATGTCGGGATTGTCCGGGTTGTCGAACCAGCGCCGCGACCGCAGCATTTCGGGATTTCTTGCAGTGGGTTTGTTTGGCATGATGTTTAAGAGCCTTTCCTCCGGTTCACGCCCCGGCCGCTCGATCGATGCCGATCGTTAACGCGGGACGTGCTCGATGCAGTGGTGAATGAACTTGCGCTGAACATACGATGGAGATGCCCGGCTGCGCAGCCCTGCGGCGCGATGCTCGCGCGAGGCAGACGAGGTGGCTGCATTGACCGCGCATCTCAAATTAAGGATTTCCACCCGGGAAAATGATTTCAACCCCGGAGCCGGACGGCCAGCCCGCAGACTGGGACGACACAGGGAGCACTTTATGATGCGTCATTATAAATCCAGGACCTAGGCCGCGCAATCGCAGCCAGGAGAGTTGTTTGACTTGCGTCAAGATGTGACGCATGCGAGAGGCGAACAATGAGCGCTCGGCGTAAACCGGAGGCAGCACATGAGGGCAACAGCGGTATGGGGGAACGGATTCATCCTGGTATGTCTGATCGCGTCCGCTTCGATTGTGGGGCTCACGTCGCGGGCGCACGCGGTCGAAGGAGATGCGGAAGCGGGTAAGAAGATCTTTCAACGTCGCTGTACCGGGTGCCACAGCAACGTGTCGGGCGCGTCTGCACTCGGCCCGAGCCTGATTGGAATCATTGGACGCAAGGCGGGCAGCGGAAACAGCGGCGTGCATTCGCGGGCGCTGTCTGAAACCGATATCACGTGGACCGAATCCACGCTGCGCAAGTATCTGTCGGCGCCCTCAGCTCAGGTCCCCGGAGGCAACATGCCGGTGGTGGTGGTGCCCCCCGCGGAGCTCGACGATGTGGTCGCCTATCTGAAGACCCTGAAATGAGGGCAATCGTCGCGTAATAGTGCGTGGACCGGGCCTCACGGGAGGCGGGAGGAAACTGTTATGGCGATTTTCTTTGACTCTCGGACCGATGCAGCGAGGCGCCTTGCCAAGGCGCTGGCGCAGTACCGCGGGTGCAATCCTCTCGTGCTCGCGATTCCGCGCGGCGCGGTGGCTATGGGCCGCGTGCTCGCAGACGAGCTCGGCGGTGAGCTCGATGTCGTGCTGGTGCGCAAGCTGCGCTCGCCGATCAATCCCGAATTCGCAGTAGGCTCGATCGACGAGAGCGGTTGGGCGTATGTCGCAGAACACGCGGCACGCGCGGGAGCCGACGAGACCTACCTCGAGCGTGAGAAACACGCACAGCTCGAGACGCTGCGCAAGCGCAGGGCACTATACACGCCCAATCGGCCGCCGATCGATGCAAAAGGCCGTATCACGATCGTCGTCGACGACGGGCTCGCCACCGGCGCAACCATGATTGCCGCCCTGCACGCGGCGCGCGCAAAGGAGCCGAAGCGGCTCGTATGCGCTGTGCCCGTTGCAGCTCGGGACAGTCTCGAGCGCGTGCAGCCCTATGCAGATGAGATCATTTACCTGGATGCGCCCGACGATTTCTATGCGGTGGCGCAGTTCTACGGCGAGTTCCACCAGGTCGAAGACGAGGAGGTCGTTGCGCTGCTCAACACGCAGCCGAGCGGAGCTCGCCATGGAGCCGTCCCATGAGCGCACCGCGCAGCGAGCCGCTGGTCTTCGTCCCGTCCGGTCACACCATGCTGGAAGGTATCCTCGAGCTGCCAACGAATCCATTCGGCGTCGTGGTGTTCTCTCACCTCTCGAGCGAAGACGAGGCGGCCTCGGGTTGACTGCGCCCCTGCAGCGGACAGACGCACAGCCTCGAGCGTCGGAGCACGAGGCCGCGCTGCCGGTGGACCGAGAATCGCGGCTGCTCGATATCGTAGCCGGGCTCAGTGCCGAATTGCACGCGCAAAGCGCGCCCGCCGTGACCCCCGATACCCGCCTGGAACAGGATCTGGGGCTGGACAGCTTGTCTCGCGTCGAGCTGCTGCTGCGGATCGAGCGCGCCTTCGGCGTTGCGCTGCCCGAGCAGACCCTGGTATCGGCCGAGACGCCTCGCGACCTGCTGCTGTTCATCGAGCGTGCTCATCCGACGGCCGCTGTAGCGGACCTCGCGCTGCGTCCATTGACGCAAGGCTTAGGCGTCAGCCCGGCGCATGCGCAGACTTTGACCGAGGTCCTCGACTGGCATGTCTCGATTCATCCGAACAAACTCCACATCCATCTCTATGGTGAGGGCGACTCGGCTGAGAGTCTCAGCTATGCCGACCTGAGAGAAGGCGCACGGGGGGTGGCAGCGGGCCTCGTCGCGCACGGTATCGAGCCGGGACAATCGGTGGCGATCATGCTGCCGACCAGCAAGGCATACCTGTTCAGCTTCTTCGGTGTTCTGATCGCGGGCGGCATTCCCGTGCCGATCTACCCGCCGGCGCGCTGGTCGCAGATCGAAGATCACCTCCAGCGCCATGGTGGCATCCTGGCCAACAGCCAGGCGCGGCTGCTGATCAGCGTCGCACAGGCTAAGCCGCTATTCGTGTTGATGCGCGCACACACCGATACACTGCACAGCATCGCGACCGTGGATGACTTGGCGGCTCGCGGCGGCTCGGATCCGCATATCGCGCGCAGTGCAGCGGATCTGGCCTTCATTCAGTACACCTCCGGCAGCACCGGAAATCCCAAGGGCGTCTCACTTACGCACGCCAATCTGCTGGCGAATATCCGTGCAGCGGGGGCCGCCATTGAAGTGCAGGGCACGGATGTGTTCGTGAGCTGGTTGCCGTTGTATCACGACATGGGGCTGATCGGCGCCTGGCTGGGGAGTCTCTACCACGGCATCCCGCTCGCCTTGATGTCCCCGCTCGCGTTCCTGGCGCGTCCCAGTCGCTGGCTGTGGGCCATTCATCGCCACCGCGGCACGCTCTCCGCGGCGCCCAACTTCGCCTATGACCTGTGTGCGCGCAAGCTGCAGGATGAGGAACTGCAGAATCTCGATTTGTCCAGCTGGCGCATTGCATTCAATGGTTCCGAGCCGGTCAGCGCCGACAGCCTGGATGCGTTCGCCACCCGCTTCGCGCCCTATGGCCTGCGCCGTGAAGCGCTCACGCCGGTGTACGGTCTCGCTGAATGCTCGGTTGGTCTCACCTTTACGCCAGCTAACCGCGGCCCACTCGTCGACGCCGTTCAGCGCGATCCGTTCGTTGCGAGCGGCAACGCGGTACCGGCGGCAGCGTCCGATGAGCGCTGGCTGCGCATCGTCTCTTGCGGTCGTCCCATTGCCGGCCACCAGGTGCGGATTGTCGATACGAGCGGCCGAGAAGTCGGCGACCGCATCGAGGGTCGACTCGAATTCAAAGGCCCTTCGGCAACCAGCGGTTACTTCCGCAATCCAGGCGAGACCCGCAAGCTGTTCCATGACGATTGGCTGGATTCCGGCGATTTCGCTTATGTTGCCGATGGCGAGGTGTACATCACCGGGCGGGTGAAGGACGTCATCATCCGCGGCGGGCGCCACATCTTTCCCTACGAGCTCGAGCAGGCGATCGGGAACATCCCTGGCATTCGCAAAGGTTGCGTGGCCGTGTTCGGCAGCCCGGATCCGGTCAGCGGAACCGAGCGGCTGATCGTCCTGGCTGAGACTCACGAGGCGGACAGCCATGCGCGCGCGTCCTTGCTGCGGCAGATCAGCGCCACAGCAATGACAGTCGTGGGTGTTCCCGCCGATGATATCGTGCTGGCGCCCGTGCACACCGTCCTCAAGACTTCGAGCGGCAAGATCCGACGCGCGTCGAGCCGTGAATACTATGAGCGCCGCGGCGTGCGGGTGCGCCCGGCGCCCGCATGGCTGCAGTTTGTACGTCTCGGCGTGGCCGCATTGTTCCCGGAGCTGCGGCATCGCGCGAGAGCAATCGCGACGGGACTGTACGCGGGCTATGCCTGGGCGGCATTCTTGCTGGTCGCCATACCGACGTGGGCTTTGGTTGCCACTGCGCAACGCGCTGGCTTTGCCCGTCGGGTTTGCCACGGCGCAGCGAAAGTGCTGAGCCGCGTTACCGGTATTCGTATCGAGGTCATTGGCCTCGCCAATCTTCCGCGTACGCCGCATATCATCGCATCCAACCACGGCAGCTATATCGATGCCGTGTTGCTGGGAGCTGTGCTCCCCTCCGATCGACGTTACGTGTTCGTCGCCAAGCGCGAGTTTGCACGACAGCGGATTGCGCGCCGGTTTCTCGAAGGAATCGAAGCCGTCTTCGTCGAGCGCAGCGATGCGAAGCAGGGGGTAGAGGACGTGGCCGCCGTGGAGCGCGCGGCCTTGAGCGGTGCGTTGCCGCTCTTCTTTCCGGAAGGGACCTTTGACCGCCGGCCCGGATTGCGCGAGTTTCGCATGGGTGCGTTTCTGGTCGCGGCCCGGACCGGCTTGCCGATCGTGCCGCTTGGCATCCGCGGCGCCCGCTCCATCTTGCGAGACGGTACCTGGTTTCCACGGTGGAGCGCGGCGGCCGTTACCATCGGCGAGCCGCTCGCACCATCCGGCAATGATTGGATAGCCGCGGTGGCGTTACGCGATCGCGTTCGCGCCGAGATCGTGCGTCTGTCTGGGGAACCGGAGCGGGTCGCTTGAGTTGCCAGCCAAGCAATCGGTGTCATCTCAACCGCGGCAGCTGCGGCTCAAGACTCGTGTTTGGTTTCGGGGCTGGCGCTGCGGACGATCCATTTGCGCAATTCTTCCAAGGACAGCATGCCGATCGCGAACGGAGCGATGAACAGCCACACCGCACCCGCGATCGGCAGCGTGCCGAGAATGAGATTGCCCCACGGCGTGTAATTGATTGCCAGCAGCAGCACGATCTCCGAGGCTACGCCTGCGATGAGCAGCCCGTTGCCGAGGATGCCGGTGGCAAACACCGAGCGCGAGGCGCTTCTGCACAGGAACACATTCACGATTTGCAGGACGATGATCGCGCTCAGGCATGCGGTGGTCGCCTGGATATACAGCGGACTCTGAGCGGCCAGCGGCTGACCATACTGCCAGCCGCCCGCATGGAGCACGAAGAAAAATGCAGCCATGGCCGCGGCAGCTTCGATCAAGCCCAGGAATAGATAGGCACGCAGCGCGAGCGGTCGGTTCATGAGCTTCTCGTTGCGCGGGCGGGGAGGGCGACTCATGGCGCGTGGAGACGGCCGTTCGACGCCCAGCCCGAGCGCGGTCAACGAGTCGGTCCCCATGTCGATCGCCAGCGCCTGAATGGGCGTCAATGCGAGCGGAATCTTGAACAACGCGAAACCGAGAAAGGGGACGAGCTCGGCAACATTGTGGACCAGCACATAGGTGAGGAATCTGCGGATATTCTCGTACACCGCGCGTCCCTCTTCGATGCCATCCACGATGCTGGCGAAGTTGTCATCGAGCAGTACCATATCGGCCGCTGCTTTGGCGACGTCGGTGCCAGCGATGCCCATCGCAATGCCGATGTGCGCACTCTTGAGCGCAGGTGCATCGTTCACGCCGTCTCCGGTGACCGCAACGATTTGCTTTTTTTGCTTCAACGCTTCGACGATGCGCTGCTTCTGATCTGCGCCGACCCGGGCGAAGATGATCTCCGGCGCATCGAGCGCCAGCATCAACTGTGTCAGTGAGAGGCCGCTCAACTGTTCGCCGGTGATGACCGGCGTGCTCTGCAATTGCACGAGACCGATTTCGCGCGCGATCGCCTGCGCGGTGCGCGGATGATCGCCGGTGACCATGATGACCTTGACACCGGCCTCGCGGCAGCGCCGGATCGCCTCGGGGACCTCAGGCCTGGGCGGGTCTTCCAAGCCAACAAGTCCGGCGAACACCAGGTCGCACTCCAGCTGCTCGCGCTTGCACTCGGGCGGCACTGCGCGGTACGCCAGCGCCAGGACGCGCAAGCCCTGGCCAGCCATTGCTGCCTCGGCGGCGACGATTCGCTCACGGACTTCACGCTCGAGGCGCTGGGTGGGTCCGTTCGTCAGAATGCCGCTGCACAGAGGCAGGACGGCTTCGAGCGCGCCTTTACAATACAGTGTGACGCCATCAGGCATGGCGTGGATCGTGGAAACCCGCATGCGTTCGGCATCGAACGGAATCTCGTCCAGGCGCGGATAGACCGGCAGTTGCGGCAAGGCGCGCTGCGCCATCTCGACCAGAGCAATTTCCATGGGGTCGCCGAGCAGCAGCATGCCGCCATCCCGCTCGGTCTGCTTGAGATCGTGGCACAGGCCCGCGGTCACGAAGGCGGGCTGGTATATCTGCACCATGTTGTCGCCCGGCTCGAACGCCGTCAGTCCCTGTAACGCGTCCCCCAGCAAGAGACGCTTGACGGTCATGCGATTCTGCGTGAGCGTCCCGGTCTTGTCGGTGCAGATCACCGTGGTCGAGCCGAGCGCCTCCACCGAGGGAAGATAGCGTACCAGCACATTGCGCCTGGCCATGCGCTGGGTGGTGAGCACCAGGGCCAGGGTCAAAGTAGGCAGCAAACCTTCGGGCACCATCGCCACGACGATACCGATTGCCAACATGAAGTCGCGCCAGAATGAAACGCCGATCAGTCGGCCGACGGCGAAGAACAGGACGCCGATCCCGATGGCGATTCCTGCGATGAGGCGGCTCAGGTACGCGAGCTGCTGACGCAGCGGCGAGGCGGGCTGGCCGGCAGCTTGTGTGAGGTGCGCAATCCTGCCGAACTCCGTGCCCATGCCGGTCGCGAAGACGAGCGCCCTGGCCTGACCGGACACGATGGCGGTCCCGGCCAGTACGATGTTCTTGCATCTGAGTGGATCGGTGGTCTCGCAAGGCTGCGCATCGCGCGTCTGAGGCATCGATTCGCCGCTGAGCGCCGCATTGTTGACGCGTACGCTGAATGCCTCGAGCAGCCTGCAGTCCGCCGGAACATTGTCGCCCTGCTCGAGCAGAACGATGTCTCCGGGCACCAGTCGTTCTGCGGCAAGCTGCATCACCGCGCCGTCGCGCGATGTCTTCACCTGCTCGGGCAGCAGCTTGCGCAACGCGGCCAGCGTGTGCTCGACGCGATACTCCTGCCAGAAGGAGAACACGCCGCTCACTAGGATGACCACGACGATGGCGTAGCCGATCTTCGCCATGCCCTGGCCGGGATCGATCCATTCGGCCAGGAATGCGAGGCCGGCAGCGGCCCACAGAATGAGGGAAAAGAACTGAACGAACTCCTTGAAGAAACGCCGCCACATCGGTTCGCGTGGCAGCTCCTGCACCAGATTGGGACCGTGCTCATCCAGGCGGCGCTGCGCTTCGAGGAGCGTAAGTCCAGTGGGGATGCTTTGAACGCTGGCGATCGCCGCTTCAGTCGACAGCCGTTGGATGCTCAACGTGTAGGTGCGATTGTGCATGGCCGCTGCGGCTCGCTTGCCCTATGCGCAAATTTGAGAGATCGGCAGGGACTCATCATCGCGCGGTACGGAACAGCCTTATTGATCGATGTCAACCGGGCGGCTGCTGCGTACTGGGACGCGATGGCACCACTGAGCATTGATGTACCCCTTGATCCTCATCAATCCCAGCCTTGGATCATTATGGTATACATGCGCCGTGACTGCGCACTGGGAGCACTTTCCGCACGAGGCGGACATGGGTATTCGCGGCTTTGGCGCGACCAAGGCCGAAGCGTTCGAGCAAGCGGCACGCGCTCTGACTGCGGTGGTCACGGACGCCGCCGGAGTCGAGCCGCGTGAAGCGGTGTCCGTCGCGTGCGAGGCCCCGAACGATGAGTTGTTGCTGGCCGACTGGCTCAACAGCCTGATCTACGAGATGGCGACACGCAAGATGCTCTTCAGTCGGTTCGATGTTTCACATCGACGGCAAGCGGTTGAGCGCACAAGCCTGGGGCGAGCCTGCCGATCTGCAGCGCCACCACCCGGCGGTGGAAGTCGCCATCCTCGCTAATGATGAAGCCTGAGCTCAGGCTGCGGGCCTGGTATTCGCGCGGCCCGGGGGGCCCAAAGCGTCGAAAGAACTCGTAAAACGGATCGTCCGGAGACAGCCCGGGGATTTGCGGCTCCTTCTCGGAGTCGCGAACGATCCCTATGGCACTGATGTTCACGACCGTTGCACCTTCTTGCTTCACCAGCGTGACGAAATCGGGGATGACCGGAGCCGCACACGCGATTGCACCCCCGAGCGTGAGCAACAGAACGACGAAGCGCTGAATCATACTGCCGATGCCTCCGAGGCGGCTCGCATTACTTGACCGGCATCAAGCCAGCTGCTTGTGACTCCGCGCCGGGCGCAGAGCAGGGTTCTAGTCCCAGAAGACCTCGAAAGAGCTGTCGCGCTTCGATTCCCACCGCGTGTGGATCTGCGTTCTCGGTGTCGAACCTGTGGCTCAAATCTTTCTCGGCTTCGGTGAGCGGCTCGGCATTGGCAAGCTGCCGGTCCAGCACGACGCCGCTCGCCTCCGCAGGATCGACGGCTTTCATGGCGCGCTGGGCGAGGCGGTGCCGAAGGGTCGCTTCGCTCGCTGCTGTATGCAGGATAGCGAAGGGCACGCCCTTCGCTTGTGCCAGCCCGCGCAGCTGTTCGCGATGGGAGCGCTGCAGGAATGCGGCATCCACGAGCACTGGAAAGCCACCGTCGAGGACATCGCCCGCCAGCTGGGCAAGGCGGTTATAGGTCAGGCTGCCAGCCTGGTCTGGATGGTTTGACTGCCCCACCCCTGATTGGCTGCGTGCCACGCGCGTCATGCTGTGCAGGCGCTTGTGCTCGACGTGCGAACGAAGGCGGATAGCGCCGATCGTTTGCAACACGATCTGCGAAACGGCCGTCTTACCCGACCCGGAGAAACCATGCAGAATCGCCAGCACAGGACGCGCCGACTCGGCGAGCTCTCTGGCGAGCATCACTTGCGTTCGGCATCGCTCACGCAGCACGTCCGCTGCCTGCTGATCCAAACCGGCGTGTGCAGCGCGCATCGCCGCGACTCTGGCCCGCATCAGAGACGTGTGAACCATGTAGTAGCGCAGCAGCCGCACGCCTGAATAGTCGCCGGTGACTTGCAGATAGCGATCGAGGAACCGGTGTGCGAGATCGGAGCGCTGATGAAAGATGAGATCCATGGCCAGAAACGCGGCCTCGTTGATCACGTCGATCCAGCGCAGGTGCGCATTGAATTCGATGCAGTCGAAGATGCGGATACGGGCGTCGGTCAGCACCATGTTGCCCAGATGGAGGTCGCCATGGCATTCGCGCACGAACCCGTCGCGGCGGCGTTCTTCGAACAACGGTCTGTGACGAGCATGCTGTGCTAGGGTCCACTGTCGGAGCCATTCCAGCGCATTGCGCTCCGCTTCCGAACGGGTGAGCAGCAACAATGGATCGAGGTTCTCCCGCGCCCGCTGCATGATCGTCTCGGCGTATCCGTAGGGACTGTCGGGTGAGGCGGGCGGCAGGGCTAAATGGAACGCGGCGATGATCTCCCCGATTTCGTCTACTTGTGCGCTGCTCAGATCGCCGCGCGGGACCACGCGATCGAGCAGGCCGGCCTGATCGAATTGGCGCATCTGTATCGCGTACTCGATGGGCACGCCTTCGCCGCCCACACGAGGGTGCGCCAGTTCTCCTGTGATTGGCACGACACCAAGGTAGAGCTCGGAGGCGAGGCGCCGGTTGAGACGCAGCTCTTCCTCGCAGAAGCGCCGACGCTTTTCCAGCGTTGAGAAATCGGGAAATTGCAGGCCGAGCGGCTTCTTGATCTTGTACGCGTACTTTCCGGTCAGGAAAACATCGGACATCGGCGTTTCCAACTGCTCCACCTGCCCTACGGGATGCGGATAGCATGTCGGATTCAACAGAGCTTCGAGCAAAGCCTGATGATTGCCGCGCCGAGGCTCGGGCAGGCTGCCGTTTCTGTCAGTTGACATCGCCATGGATCATGCTCGTTTCAGGGTGAGCTCACGACCGCACCTTACGATTCGCGGATTATGCGCGCCGCTCACACTGGGCTGGACTGTCCTGGCCCCGCGCGTGCGCATCCAGCGATCAGTCTATGCCGGGCATGGTGGTCTGAATTTGACGCGGATCAAGGTTTGCGCTCCGTGTGCGGTCTTAAGGGAAGCGCTCGGCCTTACGCCGGTTCCATTCCCAGGTCCCGCAGCTCATAAACCGCCCCGTCGATGCGTTGCAGCTCCCACCTGCGAGTGTGATCCGCCGCCAGCTCTTCGCGTCGCGCGATGGTCACGATGCTGGTGTCCGGCAGCTCGCGGCACAGCAGCTGATAGAGCGCGCTCTGCTCGCTGTTGCTCAAGTCCGATGTCGCTTCGTCGCAGAACAGCCATGCCGGCTGCTGGAGGAGAGCTCGAGCGAAGGCCACGCGCTGCTGATCGGCGCCGGAAAGCTCCTCGGCCCAATTGCGCCATTGGTCGAGCCGATCGGTGAGGCGTGACAATTCCACGCTGTGCAGCGCCGCCTTGATCTCAGTGTCGCTATAGGCATCGGGTGCGGATGGATAGCACACCCCCTCGCGCAGGGTGCCGAGGGGAAAATAGGGTCGCTGCGGAAGAAAAAGGCCATCGAACCCGGGCGGCGTTCGAACGACGCCACGCCCGAATGGCCAGAACCCGGCAATGGCACGCAGCAGCGTGCTCTTCCCCGAGCCAGATGGTCCATGCACCAGAATCCTGGACTTTGGCGCAACGGCGAGCGTAACCGCGGCCAGCAATGGCGTGCCGGCCGGGCGGTTGAGCTCGACGCCGTCCAGTTCCAGATCGATACCCGAGCCACTCAATACCTGGACTCCCGGAGACGATCGCTGTCCTTCATGGGCCGTGCGCATGGCGCTGCGAAAAGTGGTGAGGCGATCCGCTGCCGCTTTCCAGCCCGCGAAAGCAACATAGGCGCTCATGAACCACGAGAGCGATTCTCTGACATAGCCGAAGGCTCCCACCAATTGCATCAGCCCGCCGAGCGTCAGGGCACCTGATAAGAAACGCGGTGCGGCCACCGCGAAAGGAATCGCCACGGCGAGTTGGCCATAGCCTGCCGTAAACCAGCTCAGTTGCTTTTGCCGCCGCATGATCTCCCACCAGTTGCCGAATATGCTGGCAAATCGCGCTCGAAATCCGCGCAACTCGCCGGCCTCGCCACGGTAGAAAGCCACGCTCTCCATCGACTCTCTGAACCTCACCAGGTTGTAGCGAAAATCCGCCTCTACCCGTTCCCGTGCAAAGTTGAGCTCGACTAAGGGCTTGCCGATCAGATGCGCAATCGAGTTACCGGCCAGGGCATACAACACGGCTACCCAGACTACGTATCCAGGAATGGTGAGGCGGAGCGCGCCCCAAGCAATGGACAGGGGTCCCGACAGCATCCACAGAACGCCCACGAAGGAGACCAGCGTCACCGATGCATTGAGCAGGCCTAAGAACAGCGCGGAACTCTGTTCCACGAAGATTCGCAGGTCCTCCGCGATGCGCTGGTCGGGATTGTCGGTGCGGCTGCCGGCAAACTGCATGCGGTAGTAAGCCCGATCCGCAAGCCACTGCTCGAGGAAATCTTCGGTAAGCCAGCGCCGCCAGCGGATTTGCAGCATCTGCGTCAGATACTGTGAGTAGACTGACATGACCACCCATATGCCGGCCAGCAACAGGAACCTCAGAAGCTGGTAATACACCTCTCGCTGGTCTTTGTCCTGCAGCGCATTGAAGAACGCGTTCTGCCAGCGATTGATCTGCACGTTCATGTACACCATGCCCAGGGCCAGGGCGATGACGCCGAGCAGAAGCGCGCGCGCGGTCATTTTCTCGCGCGAACTCCAATAGGAGAAGATGAGCGTCCAAAAGACCGACCGCGCTTCGACCTGGGTAGTATTCATGCAAATGCTCCGTATGCTTCGCCACGAACGCGCGTGTGAGGCGGCATTGCGGCCGCGCTATGCGGCGAGCGGGCAAGCTCGAGTGTGTCGCTGCTCCCTGCCGTTGTAAGCAAGGTAGCACGGGCTGCCATTTATCGTCATAATCCGCACGCACGGCGCGGAACGTAACGCAGCGACAACTATATGGTGCCGGCGGTTCCAGCTGCGAACGCTACCGGTGCATCTCGGCGCTTAGACCAGATATGAGTTGGATCCTTCATGAATTATCCAGGCTAGAACCTGGCGCCGACTGGGAGAGCTATAGACATACTAAAGGAGGCTTGACATGGATCGACCGCCGATCTTCGCTGATCACTCGTTCGCTACGGCGCTCGAAGCAAACAAGTCGTCGGATAGCTGGCTGATCGTCGATGCTACGGCGCAATGGTGCGGTCCGTGTAAGAACATGGACCGCACCACCTGGCGTGACGCGGAAGTCGTGGCGTGGCTCGAGGCGCATGCCACGGCGCTCCAGATCGACGTCGACCAGGAGCAGGAATGGGCGAAGGCGCACCGGATCACTGCGATGCCGACGTTGATCGCATTCAAGGACGGCGCAGAATTCGATCGGGTTGTTGGAGGCCGAAAGCCGGCTGACTTGCTCGACTGGCTAAATGGTCTGCAGCAGGGCGAAACGGCCGTCGCACAGCTGCAACGCTCAGTGGGTGAGGGGGACGCCAACGTCAGCGGCAGACTCGATCTTGCGCGCGCGCTCCTAACAGCCGGAAAGCTCGATGAGGCCGCAAGAGAGTTTGTGTGGCTGTGGGAACACATGGACAAGCTCCAGCCGGACATGGCCGGCGTGCGCGTCTCATATGTGGCCAGCGAAATAGAAACGCTCGTCAGCCAGGACGAATCGGCACGATCGCAGTTTCGCGCGATCCGCGATCGCACGGCCATCGAAGCTGCAGCAGATCCGGCGGGCGACGCGCGATTGGACTGGATCGTTCTCAATGAGGCACTGGGCGAACAGGCTGCCACACTGAATTGGTTCGATCACTTTGCAGCGGCGCACCCCGGTCGCCTTGCCTTGGGAGCAATCGCCAACCACCTGACGCCGCTTTTGCTGTCCCGGGATCGGTGGGCCGACGCAGCCCGATTGGTCGACGATGGTGAGCAGGAGATTGTTCGCTACCATGAGCTCCTCGTCGGGCAGGTGCTCCCAGCGGACTGGGACGAAGAGATCAAGCAGCAATTTTTGGCAATGGGCCGCGACAGCCTGCGCCGGCAGGCCGCTGAGATGCGGCACATTCTGATCGCTGGAGATCGTAACGAGGAAGCCGCGGTTGTCGAGCGCACGGCCTTGAGTCTCGACCCAAGCGACGAGATGAAGTCGTGGCTCGCGAAACCACGTGATGAGTTGCTAAGCCCATTGTAACTGCCGAAGCGAGGGTTACGGAAACTTATCCGGCTTCCGGCCTCCGTGCAAGCCTGCACGAAGGCCGGTAAACCAATTGCAGACCCTTACTGCTTTTTCTCCAGGAGCTCGCCGATCTCCTTCTTGCACTCCGCGGAGAGCTTGTCCTGGTGCTCCTTCAGACACTGCGCAATCCTGCCGCCGCCGGGTTTGACGCTCGCACAGTACTGCTGCAGATCGTCCGCGCAGGCCTCCTTCACTTCCTTCAGCTGCGCGGCCACCATCTTGATGCGCTCCTTACAGGGGGCGGACACCTGCGCCTCGTTCTGCTTCAGGCACTGCGCGATGCGCCCGCCGCCGGGCTGAACCTGAGGACAAAGTTTCGCGACGTCGGCTTTGCAACTCGGCGCCGCGAGTGCGCTCGAAGTAAATGCCAAACTCAGTAACAACACGGCGCTCACAGATCCCAACAGCGATTGGTCGAGTTTCATTCTCTATCCTCTCCACTTAAGGTTGACGAACGCGAAACCGGGACGGCGCATGATCATCGGCACGCCGCCGCCTGTGCTCTAGCCTGGATAATTCATGAAGACGCCCCGTTGTGTAGACAATGACTGGTCTGACGAGTCAATTGGCTAGCTCTTGCGTAGTACCGAGTGTTACGTCGCGCTATTCGGGCGCTGGCGGCCGATTTCCGGCCATT
>JBGQKF010000035.1:0-17450 GCA_041499435.1 Gammaproteobacteria bacterium | reverse complement strand
GGGAGAAAAGGCCTCGGTCTACCCTGATCCACCCTCTCCCCTTTGTGGGAGAGGGCCGGGGAGAGGGGGCGTGTGCAGCTAAAGCGCGCGTTACTTCAACGGGCATTGAGTGTGATACGCGTCTTCGTGGTTCTTGAGCGATGTGCCGATGGTTTTCAGGCTGACGCGGCCCTTGGCGTCCTTCGCCACTTCGAACACATACATGTCCTGTATCGGGAAGTGATTGTTGTTGAACTTGAACGCACCGCGCACCGACTTGAAGTCCGCCTGCTTGAGCGCGGCCATCAAGCCTTTCTTGTCCGCCACATTGCCTTTGACCTTGGCGAGCGCGGAGTCGAGCAGCTGGGCGGCATCGTAGCTCTGCGCGGCGTACTGCGAGGGGATGCGGTTGTACTTCTTCTCGAACTCTTCAAGGAAGCGCTTGCTAGCGGGGTTGCTGAAGTCAGGCCCCCAGAACGTCCCGGAGATGACGCCGAGCGCCGCTTCTTTCTGAGCGGGTAGGGTGAGGCCGTCGGTGGTCGAAGTCGCCAGCAGCGGAATCTTGCCGAGCAGCCCGGCCTGCTGATACTGCCGGACGAAGTTCACTCCGAGGCCGCCGGGGTAGAACACATAGACCGCGTCCGGCTGCTTTGCAGCGACTTGCGCGAGCTCGGCCGAGAAGTCGGGCTGGTTGAGCGGCGTATAGATCTCATCGATGATCTCGCCCTTGTAGTAGCGCTTGAAGCCGGCGATAAAGTCCTTGCCGGCCTGATAGTTCGGCGCCATGCCGATCACGCGCTTGTAGCCCTTGTCTGTGGCGTACTGGCCCACGACTTCGGCCTGCGTGTCGTTTTGCCAGGAGACGATGAATTGATAGGGCGAGCACTGTGCTCCCGCGATCGGTGCCGGCCCGGCGTTGGAGCCGATCAGAAACACTTCCTTCTCGGTGATCGGCTTGTGCACCGCCATCATCACGTTCGAGAAGCTGATGCCAGTGATGATCGATACCTTGTCGCGCTCGATGAACTTCTGGACGATCTGGGTGGCGACGTCGGGTTTGAGCTGGCTGTCTTCCTTGATGATCTCGACCGGAACACCGCCGAGCTTGCCGCCGTTGCGCTCCACCACCATCATGAACGCGTCGTACTGGTCCTGGCCGAGCGCCCCCTGCGGGCCGGACATCTCCGCCATGAAGCCGATCTTGACCGGAGTCTGGGCGTACAAGGGAGCGGCGACGAGCGCGGCCGCTACCAGCGTCACAAGCCGGGTCATGATGTTGTTCTCCGTTGAGTGGCTCGAGTGTTGTCGTGCTTGCATCGCCATCATAGCGAATCGCCGCCGCGCGGGCCAATGCAGGGGATCTCGCCCGACTCGCCTCAGATCGGCAGGAATACCGCGGTCGCGAGCGTCTGCACGATGCGGCGGATGGTGCGATTGCTCCGCTGCGCAGCGATCTGCGCCATCGTATCCTGGTAGGCGATGATCTTGCCGATCTCCCGCTCGAAGGAGAGATTGCGCACGTCGCTTCCCATCTCGTTGGACAGCAGCAGCAGCTCGCCGCGCGCGTCGCGCGCGTTGGCGAGCTTCCACGCGGCGATCTCGACATTGCGCGAAGAGTTGTACAGCTTCTGTGGATCGAGCGTATCGATGACGTAGAACTCGGTCTTGCCGTTGTACGCCAGAAAAATCATGCCCGCCATACCGACGCCGAAAGCGAACACCCGGTCGCCCGCATACTCGGGTTTGAGCGCGAGCACGATCGCATCCGTGCCGCGGACGTCATTCAGCTCAGAGAAGCGGAATTCCATCTGCGGGTCGAAAGCCCGCTCGAGCGCCGCCTCCATGCTCGCGTAATTGCCTTTGCGCCACTCCCGGGGATTGCGGCGATAGAGCTTTTCCATCACGAGCCGTGTGGATGCGAGGCTTTCGCGCAAGTGCACTTCGGCGGCAATGTCGATATCGGTCTTGGCCAGATCCGAGGCCCGGAAGTCCTTTTCGCTCGGCGGTTGCCGCTTGCCGGTGCTGGGGGCGGCCGGCGGGAAGCTCGGCTCGCCGCTGCAGGCGAGCAACATCGCGCAAACCGCGGGCGCGAGGCATTTGCACAGACCCGACAGCGCCGCGCGGGCGACATCGCGAATCTGTTGGGAGCGCCCAACATCGGCCGCTTCCAGGGAGGCAGAGTGAATAGCGGGTCTCCTTCCTTGCGTTGCGTTGTGCGGTCCCAGTAGTTCGGCCATGCGATCCAGGCCCTGCAGGCACGCTAAGCCCATGATGCAGCGGAATATGCGTCCAAGGCACGCGAAATGCGAAACACCATGCGTGCGCTCTCGCCAATCACGACTCGAAGGATACGATGACGCCGGAGCGGATTCATCTGGTGCAGCAGGTCCTGGACACGTGTGCAGCCTATCGCAGAGACCGCCGCGCCGCTGTTCTTCGAACGGTCGTTCGAACTCGATCCTGCTCTGCGCTCGATGTTCACGCGCGATCTGCAAGCGCGGGCGAGCGCCCGCGCTTGCAACAGCCTTGTCATCTTGCGCTCTTATACTCGTGCAACATGCCCCATTGCGGATACTCCCCGCACGGACCTGTGCGCAACATGTTCGTTTCAGTCGACGGCGTCTCCCCATCGCCGAACCAACCGGCACATCACGCCAATAGACCGGGCGTCGTGCGTCCGGCATCGAGCCGAGCTGCGCCGGATTGCGTGGGCCGCGCATGACCACACGCGTGCGATCGCTCTTCCTGTCCGATATCCACCTCGGCACGCGCGCCTGCCGAGCAGAGCCGTTGTTGGAGCTGCTCAAAGCATACGAGGAACAGCACCTTTTCTTGATCGGCGACATCCTGGATTTCTGGGCGATGAAGCGCCGCGGCATCTACTGGTCCAACGCGCAGAACACCGTGGTGCAGAAGATCCTCAAGCGCGCGCGGCATCACACTCAGGTGATCTTCATTCCGGGCAATCACGACGAAGCAGTGCGCGAACACGCCGGCATATCGTTCGGCAATATCCGTGTGCTGAACGACTACGAGCACATCGCCGCGGATGGCCAACGCTATCTCCTGCTGCATGGGGACGAATTCGATCAGGTCACCCGGTATCACCGCTGGATAGCGATCCTGGGAGACCACGCCTATGCGCTGCTCGTGCGGCTCAACATCACTCTGTCGTGGCTGCGGCGCACGCTGGGCGTCCCCGGCTACTGGTCGCTCTCGGGTTACGCGAAGCGCAAGGTCAAAAGCGCGGTGAGCTTCATCTTCGATTTCGAGGCATCGGTGGCGCGCCATGCGCGCGAGCGCGGCATGGCGGGTGTGATCTGCGGCCATATCCACGCGGCAGCGATCCGCGAGGTAGATGGAGTGAAGTATATGAATTGCGGCGACTGGGTCGACAGCTGCACGGCAATCGTCGAGCATTTCGATGGCCGCATGGAGCTCGTTGCGTGGGGTAACGAGAACCGAAGCCCGCGGCTCAGCGAGCAGTCAGCGGCTGATATCCCCGAATCAACTGATCGGCCCGCTGCGGAAGCGACTACGGATACGTCAACCGCAACCCGCGTGCGCTGATCGAATTGATGATTAGCAGGGAACCGATTCGGTTGCTCATACTTTGCGCACCAGGCCATAGCGTTCGAGCGAGAACTTTCGACCCAGCGCACGAACTCCTCCGCTGGCAGTGGCCGAGAGAACAAATAGCCCTGCAGCTCATCGCATTCGAGGCGGTCGAGCTCGCGGGCCTGTTCCATCGTCTCCACACCTTCGCTCACCACCCGGAAGCCTAGTGAGTGTGCCAGCTTGATGGACGCCGCCACCACCGTGCGATGCTGCTCGCTGCGCATCATGTTCATCACGAAGGAGCGGTCGATCTTGAGCGCATGCACCGGCAGGGTCGCGATGTAGCTGAGCGATGAGTAGCCGGTGCCGAAGTCGTCGATGAAGATCGCCATGCCGATCTGCTTAAGGCGCACCAGCACTTCCTGCGAGCGCTCCCGATCCTCTATCAGCGTGGTTTCGGTGATCTCGAGCTGGATCAGGTTCGGATCCACCCCGGTGGCGCCCTGCAGTGCCACGATCTGCTCGAAGAAATCCGTCTCGCGCAGGTTGCTGGGCGAGACGTTGACGGCAATCGCGATGTCGAGCCCACCTGCCCGCCAGGCGGCGCACTGGCGCATGGCTGCTTCGATCACCCAGGCGGTGAGCGGCCTCATCAACCCGGTATGCTCAGCGAGGTCGATGAACTCCGCCGGGGGCATCATCCCGCGATCCGGATGCTGCCAGCGTACCAGTGCCTCGGCGCCGCTGACGGCACCGGTACGGATGTCGATCTTAGGCTGATAGAAAAGCGTGAGCTGGTTACTCTGAATGGCCCGGCGCAACTCGCCCACCAGAGCCAGCCGATGTGGACTTTCCTGATCGGTGGCGCCGCTGTAGGTTGCGTAGTGTGTGGCAGTGCCTCGGGCGTCGTGCGCTGCGATGGCACTGCGCAGCAGAAGCGACTCGGGCTCAGTGCCGTGCGCGGGATACAGCGCCGCCCCGATCCTGACCTGCACATCGAGCGCGACGCCGGCCTGTTCGAACGGTCCGCTCATCGCCTGGTGTACATGCTGCGCCAGCGCCTGTGCAGCTTCGCCGTCGTGCGCCGGAACTAGGATCGCGAACTCGTCCGCTGTGATGCGCGCGAGAAAGGCTTCCGCGACTGCCTCCTGCAGCCGCGCTGCGACCTGTTGCAGCAGCGCGTCGGCCTGGCGGATCCCGAGCCCGCTTTGCAGTTCTCGAAACCGCTCCACGTTGACGGTCATCAGCGCAAAAGCCTGCTGTGCCGATCGCGCTTCGACAATCGCACGCTCGATGCGCGCGCGCAGCTGCACGCGGTTGGGCAGCCCGGTCAGCGAATCGAAATACGCGAGCTGCCGCGCGATTTCCTCAGCTTCCCGGTGTTGCGCGCGCGTGCGCAACCCGGCGAGGCCGAAAGCGAGATCGTCGGCCAGCTCGCGCAGCAGCGCCACCTCTTCGGTGTCGAACGCGTCCGGCGCCGATGAGAGGATCGCCAGCACCCCGAACACGTTTGCATCCCAGCGCAGCGGCAGCGCAATCGAGGAGGCAAAGCCGCGTGCGAGCGCCTGGGCGCGCCATGGCTTCATGCGTGGATTGCTGGCGAAATCCTGGTTGACCTGCGTCGTGCCGGTGCGAATCGCGGTGCCGGCCGGGCCTTGGCCGAACTCGTTGTCCTCCCAGCTGATCCGCGCGGTTTCGAGGTAACCGACGTTGTGTCCGTACTGCGCGACCGCGCGCACCGTCTTGGCCTTGTCATGCTCGGCAAACCCGACCCAGGCCATGCGATAGCCGCCTGCATCTACCAGCAGCCGGCAGATCTCGTCGAGCAAACCGGTTTGTGTGTCGGCGTGGACCAGCGCGGTGTTGCAATCGCTCAGCACCCGCAGCGCGCGGTTGACGCGCTTCAGGGCGTCTTCCGAGCGCTTGCGATCGCTGATGTCATAGAGCATGGAGCGGCTCATGACGTAGCGGCCGTCCCGGTCCATGATGGCGCTGGCCGACCCTAGAACGAAGAGCCGTGTGCCATCCTTGCGCACCATTTCGTACTCGACATCGCGGATGAATCCCTGCGCTATGAACTGCGGAAAGATCTCCTCGAAGTTGCGCAGGCTCTGCGGGGTCAGGAAGTCTGAGAATTTCTTGCGAGCGATCACTTCATCGCGTTTGTAACCCAGCCATTTGAGCTCCGTGTCGTTGATACGAACAAATACGCCGTCGTGATCGAGCGAGTGGTAGCCGCAGGGAGCGTTGTTGTAAAGATCCAGGATTTCCTCGGCCGATTGACGCAATGCCTCTTCGGCGTTCCTGCGCTCGGTGATGTCGTGGAATGACGCGACCACTGCGTGTGGCGTAGATGCCCCCAGCCTGATGATGGGTTGCGTATTGACGGAGATCCAGGTGAGCGTGCCGTCCGGCCTAGAGATGCCCATCGTGACATTGGACTGCGGCACGCCGGTTCGTAACGTGACCATCGCCGGGTGCGTGTCCCCCGGGAAGGGCGAGCCGTCTTCGTGAATCGTATGCGAGCGCGGGTCGATAGACGGAGCGCCGCGCAGTTGCTCGACGGTCAAACCAAGAATCCGCTCCGCGCTCCTGTTGCAGGTGATGATCGCGCCCTGTGCATCCTGCAGCACGACACCTTCTGCCATTGCGCTCACCAGCGAGCGATAGCGCTGCTCGGTCTCCTGCAGCTCGTCCTCGATCTGCACGTGGCGAGTGACATCGCGCGTGTGCACCAGGACGCCCGCGATCGCCGGTTCATGCAGGTAGTTCCGGCCGAGCTTTTCGACCACGCGCCAGGACCCGTTCTTGTGCCGGTAGCGCAACGTCACCTGCACCAGCTCGCGGGTATGCAAGGCGCGGTCGAGTGCGGCCACTGCCTTGGCGAGATCGTCCGGGTGCACGAAGCTCAAAGCGCTCTGGCCGATCAACTCTTCAGGCCGATAGCCGGCCAGGCGCGTGATCGCCGGACTGATGTACTTGATTTTTGCGTCGGGGTCCAGGATCTCGATGAAATCCGGCGCGTCGTCTACCAGCGCGCGCAGGCGTTTGTCGTCGGCATGAGCCACTGTGCCGGCGGGTCCCACGACAGCCGTTGCGACTCCTCCGGACACACCTTCCGCGGTCGGGGCTTCCGGCCGGGCTGTGCTCCCGATGTTTTTGAGACTAATCAGAATGCTCCCTGGGTGAAGACGGCATGAGGGTCTTCTCTGGCACGCCGCCTGCTGCTCGCCGAATTCTACTCCTCGCCTCGACGGCGACACTATTATCAGCACGGTTGCATAGTCCTTGAGACCATGCACATCCCGGACCAGCGAAAAGAACCGATCCTCGAGGTCCGGGCATTGACCTGGAATGACGATCAATGAGCCGGTCAGTCAAGCGCAGAACTTGGGTTTCCGGCCTGCGAGTGTCCGCGCAACTCACGTAGACCACCATCAAGCTAGAATTGCACTCCCAAGCCAGGGTTCACCACCCGGCAGACAACTCCAACTACACGCGGATCAATCATGATCAGAATCGTTGCGGGGCTTGTGCTCCTGTTGCCGCTGCTTGCGCATGCGGGTTTTGATGAAGGCGTCGAAGCGTACGCCCAGGCGGACTACGCCAAGGCGATGGCCGAGTTCAAGTCGCTTGCGGAGCAGGGCGATGCACGCTCGCAGTACTTCGTGGGCTTTCTCTATCGCTATGGTTATGGCGTGAAGGCCGATCACGCCGAAGCCGGCAAGTGGTTTCGGCTGGCCGCCGAGCAGGGCGATTCACGCTCGCTGTACTACCTCGGCAAGATGTACGAAAACGGCGAGGGTGTGGAGCGCGATCCAGTGGCCGCGCACATGTGGTTCAGCTTGTCGGCGAAGCAGGCGCCCAATCCGCGCGATGCCGCCTATACGCGTGAGGACATCAAGAAGCTCGAGCGGAAGATGAGCCCGGAGCAGATCGCGAAGGCGAAGGAGATGGCGGCGCAGTGGAAGCCTAAGAGTCCGTGAAGGGTGAAGGGTGAAGGGTGAAGGGTGAAGGGTGAAGGGTGAAGGGTGAAGGGTAAAGAGTGAAGAGTGAAGGGTGAGCCCCCTCACCCTAGCCCTCTCCCACAAAGGGGAGAGGGAACTGTGGGCCCCCTCTCCCCTTGTGGGAGAGGGTTGGGGAGAGGGGGGCTCCTTCCCTCCTTCCCTCATTTCACTCCTTCACTCACTCATTCACCCTTCACCTTTTCACCTCTTCACTTATCCAATCGCGCTTCAAGCGCACACGCTCATCGCTAAGGGTGATTGTCAGCGATACAGCGTAATATATTCGCTGTAATGTATTTTTGGACCGGTGGTGTACACCGGATCCGCGCGCCGACACGACGGCCGGGGAGTGCGTGTGATGTCTTGCTGGCGGTTGACGAGCCTTACGGGACGACTGGCGCGATCTTGGCGCGGCAGGGGAGCGGGTGCATCCCGCACGCCGAGCGCATCTGGTGCAGACCGGCACGCGCTCGAGATCCGTGCCGAGCAGATTCGCCTGCTCTTCGAACAGCTCCCTGCATCACTGCTGGCCACGACGGTCGTCGGCGGCCTCGTGGTCTATGTGCTTTGGGGCTACGCACCGCGCCTGTGGCTCATGAGTTGGGTGGCCGCGCTGGGCGCTACCACATTGGGCCGCGTGTGGCTGCTGCGCGCGTATTTCAGAGCCCGGCCGCAAATCACCGACGCCGCTCGCTGGGCGCGCCGTTTCATCGCGGGCGTGGTACTTTCCGGAGTGATATGGGGCATCGCCGGCGTCTTTCCGCTCGCGCAGGACGCATTCCTTCAGCAGATGTTCCTGGCGCTCGTGCTGGCTGGTCTGTCCGCGGGTGGCATGTCGACTTTATCCTCTTATCGCGGCGCCTACGCCGCATTTCTGGTGCCCGCTATCGTGCCATTTGCGATCAGGCTGACGATGATGGAGGGCGAAGTATTCATGGCGATGAGCGCGATGCTGGTGCTGTTCATCGCCATGATGTCGCTCATCTCCATGCGCCACTATCGATCGGTGAGCGATTCGCTGCACCTGCGCTTCGACAAGATCGAGCTTCTGGATGATCTGGCCGCTGCGCGCGACCACCAGCAGGCGATCAACGACGCGCTGCAGGCGCAGATCGACGAAAGGCGGCGCACCGAAGCAGCGCTGCAGGTGACCAATGAGGTCTACCGAACACTGGTCGAAACCACCGGCACCGGATATCACATCGCGGATGCCGATGGGTGCGTCCTGGACGCCAATGCCGTCTACGTCGGCTTGACTGGGCATCGGAGCCTGCCTGAAATCAAGGGCCGTCCCATGACGGAGTGGACCGCAGCCTACGACGTGGCCCGCACCGCGAAAGAGATCGAGGCTTGTCGGCAAAGGGGATATGTGCGCAGCCTCGAGATCGACTATGTCGATGCTCAGGGCCGCATAACGCCAATCGAGATCAATGCCAGCGTCGTGACCACACTAGGTGCGCCGCGGTTCCTGTGCCTGTCGCGCGATATCAGCGAGCGCAAGGCGGCGGAGCGGGCGCTGCGGCGCGCGTATGACGATCTGGAGCGCAAAGTTCAAGAGCGTACCGGGCAGCTTGCACGAGCCAACGAGGTCTTGAGCACGGAAAAGGAGCTGTTCCGGATCACGCTCGCCAGTATCGGGGATGCCGTCATTACCACCGATGCAGCGGCTCACATCACCTATCTCAACACGGTCGCAGAGCAATTGACCGGCTGGACGGACGCGCAGGCAAGAGGCCGCCCGCTTACGGAAGTATTCCGGATTCTCGACGAGAACACGCGCGAACCCGCAGACGATCCCGTCGCACAAAGCCTGAATCAGAACGAGCGCGGCGGGCCGGGCAGCCGCCGGCTGCTCATCTGTCGCGATCAGCGCGAGCTCAACATCGACATGTCGCTCGCGCCGATCCGCGACAGCGACGATAACAGCATCGGTGTCGTTCTGGTGTTCCGGGATGTCACTGAGGAAAGCAAACTGACGCAGCAGTTGTCTCATCAGGCCACACACGATCTGCTCACGGGGCTGGTCAACCGGCACGAGTTCGAGCGCCGCCTGAGCCACCTGCTGTCTTCAGCGAGCCCTTACACGCCGCATGCTTTGCTGTACCTCGACCTCGATCAGTTCAAGGTGGTGAACGACACCTGCGGCCATGCGGCAGGAGACGATCTGCTGCGCCAGATATCGGCGCTTCTGCGCACTAAGCTGCGAGCGCGCGATACGCTGGCCAGGCTTGGCGGCGACGAGTTCGGCGTGCTGCTCGAGTATTGTTCGATAATGGAAGCAAAGCGTATCGCCAACTCGTTGCGCGAGCTGGTGCAGGGCTTTCGCTTCGGATGGCAGGACAAGAGCTTCAACATCGGCGTGAGCATCGGCCTGGTACCGCTCATGCAACCAGGGGAGACGCTGGCGGGCGTGTTCAGCGCCGCAGACAGTGCCTGCTATGCGGCGAAGGAGAAAGGCAGAAATCGGGTTCATCTCTATAAGCCGGACGACAGCGAGCTCGCGCAGCGCGATGGCGAGATGCGCTGGATGCCGCGCATCCAGCAGGCGCTTGCCGATGGGCGGTTTCGCCTCTACTACCAGCCGATCATTGCCTTCGGTAAACAAGCGGTCGATGAGAGGCAGGGCGAGATCCTGCTCCGGATGGTGGATGAAGCGGGTCACATCGTGCTTCCGGGCGCATTTCTGCCGGCGGCTGAGCGCTACGGTTTGATGCCGGCACTGGATCGCTGGGTGGTGAGAACGACTCTGGAGGCCTTATCAGCCAGTGTCGACAGCGGGGCCGATACGACCTTTGCGATCAACATCTCGGGACGATCGCTGGGCACTGCGGACTTTCTCGATTTCGTGACCGAGCAGATCGACGCAACGCAGGTGGCGCCGCGCAAACTCTGCTTCGAGATCACCGAGACCTCGGCGATCTCCGAGCTGGCTCACGCGCTGCACTTCATCGATACCCTGAAGACGCTCGGCTGCCACTTTGCGCTGGACGATTTCGGCACCGGACTCTCATCGTTCAGCTACTTGAAAAGCCTGCCGGTCGACTATCTCAAAATCGACGGCGGTTTCGTGAGGGGACTGGTCGCAGACAATATCGACCACGCCATGGTGGAAGCCGTGAACAACATCGGCCATATCATGGGCCTCAAGACCATCGCGGAGTGGGTGGAAAACGACACCATCCTGCTGCGGTTACGGCATATCGGTGTCGACTACGCGCAGGGTTACGCGCTCGGGGAGCCCAGGCCGCTGCATCTTCATTGATCTCTTCGGGCCGTTCGATGTTGGCGGCCTCTCCTCCCGCTTCAAGGGGGAGGATGGGAGGGGGATGGGGAATGCGCCGAGTGTTCCATTCCTCCCCCATCCCCACCCTAAGCCCTCCCCTTGAAGGGGAGGGAATACAGCGAGCCGGACCACCCACAGGAAAGTCTGAAGCACCGAAAATAAAAGCCCCGCCCCCTCGTGTGAGGGAAGCGGGGCCGTGGCTACGATCCTAAATGTTGCTGTTGTTTTATGTTGCTGTTGTTTTTCTACACCGGTATCGGCTGTCTTTGCTCCGGTTGCGGCTGCTGAGGCCGCTTGCCTTCCACCGACTTACGGCGTGCTTCCTCCTCCTCCTCTGCCTTGCGCTGACGCGCTTCTTCTTCCAGCTTGGCCCAGTACAAATACTCGAATTCAAAACACATGGTGCGGTCCTCCTCTTCCATGCGTGAACTGTCGGCCTGGAATCAGATTCCAGCCACGGGTCTTATTGTTGTGTCGGACCATGCTACCCCTGTCGCACGGCGGAGGCAAATCCTTCTCAGCGCGCTCGTGTTGCGACGCCGCAAGCGTGTAAGCCACGATCAATGGGATCAAAGCGATTGCAGGAATGCAATCAGCGCCTCGCGATCGCTGCGTAGCATGCGCTTGAACAATTCGCGCGATTGCTGCGCTTCGCCGCCATGCCACAAGATCGCTTCTACAGCATTGCGCGCGCGGCCGTCATGCAGCATGTCGGTGTTGCCGTTCACCGTGTCGCTCCAGCCCAGACCCCAGAGCGGCGCTGTGCGCCATTCGCGCGAGCCGGCGTGATAGTCTGGCCGGCCGTCGGCGAGGTCCTCGCCCAGATCGTGCACCAGAAGATCCGTATAAGGATGGATGACGCGGTTGGCGAGTGCGGCCGGCACCGCATCGCGCGCGGTGCGCCACTGCGGCAGATGACAGTTTGCACAGCCCGCCGCATGAAATAATTCCCCGCCGCGCTCAACACTCCCATCCTGTGCTGTAAGCGGACTCGGAGGAGCCAACGTGCGCAGATAGAACAGCACGGGTTCCAGAAATGCCGCCGGCAGCTCAGGATGACCGCCCGGCGGCTCGGCGCGGCACTGGGTCTGCACCGCCGGACAATTTTCGTCCGGAAACCACTGTGAGGTCACGCCCAGGTCCGCGTGGTATGCGCTCACCACCTGTTGCAGCAGATGCGGCTGATTGGCCTTGCGACCGAAGCGGCCGATCGCTTCGCGCTGTTGCACGAAGTCCCATACGCGGTTGGCATGGCCGTTGAGGTTCAATTCGAGCTGGCGCAGCTCCTGAGCGTGGATCGCATCCTCCGAGATTGCATCGATCAGTCCGACGCCAACGAGAGCAGGGGCCACGCGCACCGAAGTCATGATGTTGTCCGCGAGCGGGCCGAACGCGAGATCACGAATCTCGAGGCGTGGACGACGCAAACGAACGACTTCGCCATCGTTCAGTGTGACGTCGAATTCACTCCATGCGATCAGTGCGCGGCCTTCCGCCGGGACCCGGCCGAGGATGCCCTCTTCCTGCAGTTGATCGCCATAGCGAGGGTCGGGGCGGGGCGCTCCGCGCGGGCCGGCGCCGGGAATGCTCAAGCGCACCAGCATCGATGGCGTAGCGTCGGCGGAATCGCTCGCGCGTCCGCGTCCGCCGTTATCGTGGCAGTCGGTGCAGGCTTCGCCGTTCGAGGTCGGCCCCCGTCCCCATAGCCCGAGTATCGATGGCGCGACCACCCAGCGTTGCGCGAAGCCTTTGCTTCCCGCCTCGAACTGCTCCAGCTCGGCCGGCGTGAGATTCGCCAGTGGCTGGCGGTACGCTTGATCGCGTACCTCGGCATTCAGCGCGCTGTTGTCGGGCGACGGCCCTTGCGCCATGGCGATGAACGCCAGCGGTAAAGCCAGGGCTACGCTGAGACTCAGAGCGGTGGTGTGGGCATTCATCGATGGTCGCGATCGCAAGCGGACTGCACTCGAAGTTACTGCATCTCCCCGCAGCATGCAACCCAACCAGCCGGCGCATAATTGCGCATTACTCGTACGGAGGCGGTGAATGAACTTTTCCAGGTATCGTGTCAAGCCCGGGTCTAAGGTGAAGTTGAAAAATTGGGATCCGGCCGACAAGACCGGGGTGCCGAGCGCGAAGCAGGACCGTGTTGCGCGGTTGGTGGAGCTGAGCGAGGAGATCAATCGGCTCCAGGATTTGCTGTACGCCGCGCACGAAGCGGGCGTGCTGATCGTGCTGCAGGGCCTGGATACCGCGGGCAAGGATGGCACGATCCGTCACGTGTTCAGGGCGGTCGATCCATTGGGCGTGCGTGCCGTCGCGTTCAAAGTGCCGACACCGCAGGAGCTTGCACACGACTTTCTGTGGCGCGTGCATCAACAGGTGCCGAGCAAGGGCGAGATGGTGATCTTCAATCGCAGCCACTACGAAGATGTGCTGGTGCCGCCGGTGCACGGCTGGATCACGACGGCCGAGACCAGGCGTCGCTACCAGCGCATCGAAGAGTTCGAGCGGCTTCTCGCCGACAGCCCTACGCT
Source organism: Gammaproteobacteria bacterium (assembly GCA_041499435.1). Taxonomy (GTDB): domain Bacteria; phylum Pseudomonadota; class Gammaproteobacteria; order Burkholderiales; family SHXO01; genus SHXO01. The sequence continues at coordinate 4,086 of JBGQKF010000035.1, read as the reverse complement.
CGTGTTGAAGTTCTTTCTGTACATATCCAAGGACGAGCAGAAGAGACGGTTGCAGGAGCGCATCGACATGCCGGAGAAGCGCTGGAAATTCAATCCGACCGACCTGGAGGAGCGCACGCTGTGGAAGCTGTACATGAAGGCGTACGAGAACGCACTGGAGGCGACTTCCACGGACTGGGCCCCGTGGTATGTGATCCCGGCCGACTCCAAGACCACGCGTGATCTGATCGTGTCGCACATTCTGATCGAGCAGTTGCGGGCGCTCAATCTGACGTACCCGAAGCCGAAGATCAAGCTGGAGGGGATCGTGGTGGAGTGAGGATGCGGAGCACGATCGGTATCAGGTGGTTCGCCCCGTGCTCATTGCCCGGCGCTACCCTCCCTCTCCCCTCGTGGGAGAGGGCCGGGGAGAGCAAATGCTCCACGATCCTCTCGAGTACTCCATCGAGATTCTGCATGACGTCGTTGTTCCAGAAGCGAAACACCTGAAACCCATTGCTTCGCAGCCACGCGTCACGGCTGCGATCCAGATTATCTATCTCGGCGTGTTGCCCACCATCGAGCTCGACCACCAGCTTGGCTTCGAAGCAGACGAAATCCACGATGTAAGGCCCGATCGGCCGTTGGCGCTTGAATTTGTGGCCGCGCAGTTGGGACGCGCGGACGCGTGCCCATAGAAGTCGCTCGGCCTCGGTTGAGTCCTTTCGCAGACGTTTTGCGTACTCAGTCAGTCGCTGCGTCATATAAGGGGTCGTGTCCCCTCTCCCCGGCCCTCTCCCACAAGGGGAGAGGGGGACTGCTCTTCCTCTCGCTCGCAAGAACAATAACATCAGCGCTGAGTTTGTGTCTCCTCTCCCACAAGGGGGAGACGGAGAACGCGATGTGCAAGGAGTCCCGGGGCAACACGGTACCTCAGTCTCGCTCGCAACAACAGCGTCAAGTCGCCGACATCGAGTTCCCTCTCCCCTTGTGGGTGAGGGTCGGGGAGAGGGGGCTGCGACCCGCTTCCGCCTTGCACTCGCAGGCGACGCGGAGTAGTGTGATTCGGGTTGCCGCTGCATGTGGTAATGCCGGTGTAACGCGAGAATTGGTGATATTCACGCGCCAGAGCGGGAATATTGCATTGAACAGTTTGCGCGTTGCTGGCGAAGTGGGATGCAAAAGGCGGCACATGGCGCTCGCATGGACGCAGCGGGCGTCAACCGCGATAACGGCGTCCACCTCCGGTGCTGAAATGGCGAATGAATTGATTCTGATCGTCGAGGACGATGACAAGAGCCGCAAGCTGGTGCGCGATCTGCTGGTCTTCAACGGCTACCAGACGGTCGAGGCGGTAAACGGGCTCGATGGCGTGCGACTTGCGCGAGAGCGGTTGCCGGTGCTGGTTCTGATGGACATCCAGCTCCCGGACATCAGCGGCATCGAGGCACGCGAGCGCATCCGCACGGACGCCGCTACACGACACATCCCCGTGATCGCGGTCACCGCATCGGTCATGCCCGAAGACCGCCAACGTGTGGTGGACGCCGGCTTCGACGGCTATCAGCGCAAACCGATCAGCATGAAAGAGTTCCTGGCTGCCGTGCGCCAGGTCATCGATCAGCGGGCCGGCAAGGCCGTCCAGACATGAGCGAAGCCAAGCACATCCTGGTCGTCGACGATACGCCGCACAACATCAAGCTCCTGGTGGATCTGCTCTCCGCCAAGGGCTATCGGGTGAAAAGCGCCAGCTCAGGACCGCAGGCGCTCTCCAGCATCGCCGAGGAAACGCCGGATCTCGTGCTGCTGGATGTGATCATGCCGGAGATGACCGGCTACGAGGTCTGCAAGCAGATCCGCGAGAATCCCAAGACCGCCGCTTTGCCTGTCGTGCTGGTCACCTCGCTCGACCCGCGAGAAGAAAAGGTGCGCGGCCTCGAGGTCGGTGCGGACGATTTTCTGACCAAGCCGATCAATCAGCCGGAGCTGCTCGCGCGGGTGCGGACCCTGCTGCGGGTGAAGTCGCTCTACGACACGGTGCAGGAGCAGGCGGCGCAGCTCTCGCAGTGGAACCAGGAGCTCGAGCAGCGTGTTGCCGCGCAGGTGTCACAGCTGGAACGCTTGTCGCAGCTCAAGCGTTTCTTCCCGCCGCAACTGGTCGAGTTGATCGTCGCCGGCAACGTTGACGATCCTCTCAAGACGCACCGCCGCGAAGTGAGCGTCGTGTTTCTCGACTTGCGGGGCTTCACCGCATTCAGCGACTCGGCGGAGCCCGAGGAGATCATGGGTTTCCTGCGCGAGTACCACCGTGAGATGGGCCGGCTGATACACGCGCATGGCGGCACCCTGGAGCAGTTCGCCGGCGACTCGCTGATGGTGATCTTCAACGATCCGGTGGTGGTCGACGACCCCGCCGCGTGCGCCGTTCGCATGGCGGTGGAGATGCGCAGCCGCTTTGCGCAGATGATGCTGTCGTGGAAAAAGCGCGGTCACGACATTGGTCTGGGCCTCGGTATCGCGCATGGCTATGCCACCATCGGGGCCATCGGTTTCGAGGATCGCATTGGCTACGGCGTCATCGGCCGCGTGACGAATATGGCTGCGCGATTGTGTTCGGAAGCGAAGGCCGGACAGATTCTGATCAGCCAGCCGGTGTTTGCCCTGGTGGAGGAGCTGGTCGAAGTCGAGGATGCGGGCGAGCTGACCTTGAAAGGCTTTCATCGGCCGGTTGCGGCCTGCAGCGTGATCAAGGTGAGGACGCAGAGCTGAGCCGTTCCCTCTCCCCTCCTGGGAGAGGGTTAGGGAGAGGGGGCCAGAAGCTCGGCAACACATCGATGCTCCCATCCGTAAGCGATCTGTATGCTCGCGAAGAGCATACTGTGCTGCCAGGCGCATAGACGCCACAACGCGGGGAGAAGACCATCATGAACGGCCGTTCGGCGATCGCGAGCAGCATTCCGCACTGCAGTGGTCAGAGCAGCGCTGGCAGGTCATGGCGCGCGTGGGCCTTGGTGTGCTCGATTCTCTTGTCATATGCAATACCAGTTGCGGCGCAGGAGCGCATCTTCAGAATCGAAGTCCATCCGATTGCGAGTGAGGCTCTCACGACCGGACAGATGCTGGCTGGGGAGCAGGGTCAGCCGGTCACGGTTGCCGGGGAGCTGCGGCTCCCGGCTGCGGGCGACGAGCAACGGCTGCCGGCTGTGATCATGATGCACGGTGGCGGCGGCGTGTATGGAAACGCAGATGCATGGGCCGACGCGATCAACGACCTGGGTGTCGCGGTATTCATCCTGGACAGCTTCAGTGGTCGTGGATTCATCAATCCGACCACGGTGGTTGGGCAGACCAAGGATGCTGCGGCAGTGAGCGGGCTGGTCATGATCGTCGACGCATACCGGGCTCTGGCGCTCCTGGCCAAGCATCCGCGTATCGATCCTGGCCGCATTGCTCTCATGGGGTTCTCTCGAGGCGGGATCACCGCGCTCTATGCTTCGCTGACTCGATTTCAGCAGCAGTATGGGCCGCCCGGGGTTCAGTTCGCTGCGTACGTACCGGTCTACCCGCTATGCAGCTACGCTCTCGCCGATGACGAGCGGCTGAGCGGCGGACCGGTGCGCATCTTCCATGGCACCGCCGACAACATCACGCCGATCGATTCGTGCAGGCGGTATGTCGAGCGGCTTCGCCGCGCCGGCAGAGACGTCCAGATCACGGAGTACTCGGGTGCCCACCACGGCTACGATATGGCGGTGCTATCCGAGGCCAGGAACTATCCCGAGCTGCAAAACTTCGGGGGCTGCTTCTTCGAGGAGCGCCCGCGCGGCACTCTGGTCAATGCCGACACGGGGAAGCCGGTGAGCCCGACTGATGCGTGCGTGTCGCGCGGCGCAACGCTCGGCTACGACCCGAGTGCGTATGCGGCGACGCGGAAGGCGGTGCGAGAGCTGGTGCTGAAGACCTTGCTCAATCCTTGATTACGACGCGGCGCGGGAATATACGCGGTCTCGCTACAGGTTGAGCGCATGGCTCCCTCACCTACCAAGCGGGGAAGGGTGTGGGAGGGGGCACAACGCACGAAGCTCCCGCCTGCAGGCCATGCAGCAG
>JBGQKF010000034.1:0-17589 GCA_041499435.1 Gammaproteobacteria bacterium | reverse complement strand
CCTGCCGCCCGCGCGCGCCCTGCTCTGCGATCTCGAATACCCTGGACTCGGCCTCGTCGAGTACCATGTGCGCTTCCTTGCCCATGGTGTTGTACGCGGAATCCGTGATCTCGGTGCCGACCTCGGCAAGACGACGCAGAATGGCGCGCTCACGCACGATCTCCGCATAGCGACGAATATTCGCCGCCGACGGCGTATTGCTGGCGAGTGCGTTCAAGTAAGCGAGACCGCCGACGCCGGCGAGCTCTTTGGTCAAGTCGAGGCTTTCGGCGACCGTGACGACATCGGCCGGCTTGTTGTGCTCGATGAGCTTGGAAATGTGCCGGTAGATCAGGCGATGATCGGCGCGGTAGAAATCGCCGTCCGAGATGAGATCCGCGATGCGGTCCCACGCCGCGTTCTCCAGCATGAGCCCGCCCACCACGGATTGCTCGGCCTCCAAGGAATGCGGCGGGACCTTGAGCATGTCCACTTGCGCATCTTGAATAATCTGGGAGACCGATTGCGCCATGTCGACGACGGTTGTTCTTTAGGCCACGCGGGAGATGCTGCATTGTACATGCGGCATCAAAAAAAGAGCGGCTCTTCGAGCCGCTGTTTTTTGTATGAGACTGCGCGCTGACTACTGCTCGGCTGTCACCGTCACTTTGACGTGCGCTTTCACGTCGGTGTGCAGGTCGAGCGTGATCTCGTACTCGCCGATGTGCTTGAGCGGGCCGTCGGGCAGACGCACGGCCGCCTTCGGCACCTCGAAACCCTTTTCCTTCAGCGCCTCGGAGATATCGTAGTTGGTCACCGAGCCGAACAATCGCCCATCGACGCCGGCCTTCTGCGACACCTGAACGCTCAACCCTTCCAGCTTCTCGGCGCGCTCCTGCGCCGTCGAGAGCATCTGGTTCTGCGACTTTTCGAGCTCGGCGCGGCGCGTTTCGAATTCGGCCAGATTGGCATCGGTAGCACGCTTTGCCTTGCCGGTCGGAATCAGGAAGTTGCGCGCGTATCCGGGCTTCACCTTCACGATCTCGCCCAGCTGTCCCAGGTTGGCGACTTTTTCCAGCAGGATCACTTGCATGACGTACTCCTCAATGCAGATCGGTGTACGGCAGCAGCGCCAGGAAGCGCGCGCGCTTGATCGCGGCCGACAACTGACGCTGATAGTGCGCCTTGGTGCCGGTGATGCGCGCCGGGATGATTCTGCCGTTCTCGTTGATGAAATCCTTCAGCAGATCGACATCCTTGTAGTCGATCTCCTTGATGCCTTCCGCCGTGAAGCGGCAGAACTTGCGCCGTTTGAACAGCGGCCGAAAGCTGCGCTCGGAATCCTTGCGCTTGTCCTTGCCTTTGGCGCCTGCCTTACCTCTGCCTCGAAGGGCCATGATGATTTCCTTTCACTCGAATGCAAATTGATTGACGTGCAGAACGATGCGGGTCGACAAGCGGCTGCGGCTGGAGAGAAATCCCTGCAGGCGCACGCGCTGTCCGGGACGCAAGGCGTCCATGCGCTGCGCGGTTGCGCCCGCCGCCATTGCATCGATCTCGAATTTCACTTGTCTTGGCATCTGCGCCTCGGTCAGCGTGGACTCGTGTCTCACGCGAAACGCCAGAATCGCAATGCCGGCCGGTGTAAATCGCAGCGCGTCGCGCTCGATGACAGCACCGGTGAGCTCGACCTGGTTGTCGGACACCTCAATGGGCTAGCTGGCCGCTGCCGGCTGCGGCTCGGTCGCGGCTGGGACCGGCGCCTGCCGAGGCGCCTCGCCGGTCGGAAGCGAACGCGACTTCTCCTGCTTCATCATCGGCGAGGGCTCAGTAATCGCAGCACGCATCTGTATAGTGAGATGCCGCAGGACGGCGTCATTGAAGCGGAAGGCGTGCTCGAGTTCGTCCAGGGTCTCCTGGTCGATCTCGACATTCATCAGCACGTAGTGGGCTTTGTGCATCTTCTGGATCGGAAACGTAAGCTGTCTCCGGCCCCAGTCTTCCAGCCGATGCATACGGCCGTTGCGGGCGGTTACCATGCCCTTGTAGCGCTCGATCATCGCGGGCACCTGCTCGCTCTGATCGGGATGAACGATAAAAACGATCTCGTAGTGTCGCATCGCATCTCCTTGTGGGTAAGCCCCCCGCATGCGAAGGCGGTGGGGCAAGGGGTGATTCAGGGTATCAGGCGGCGGTTCGCGGTGCCCGCCGCTGAAATTGCGTAAAGCTGCGCATTGTATAAAGATTGGAACTTCCCCGCAACCGATGCTTTCACACCGATGCTTTCACCGATGCTTTCAGCAAGGGAAGGAGTAACTTCCGCCCCCATCCCCCTCCTCGCCCCCTTGAAGGGGGAGGAAACATGAATGCCACGCCTTCCCTTCTTCCCTCATTACCCTCCTTCTCTCAAAAACACAACAACCCCGCCCTGATGTGCTGGCTCAAACTCGCGGCGTGTGCCAGGCCGTAGACGCCGAAGGTCAACACCAGCCCGCCCGCCGCCACTCTCATGGGCTTTGCCCGCGCAAGGGTGCCGAAGCGCTGATACAGCAGGCCAGCGGCCATCAAATTGGGGAGTGTGCCCAAGCCGAATGCCAACATGATCGCCGCACCGCTCAGCGCATGCGCGGACAGCAGTGCGGTGGCCAGGATGCTGTACACCAAGCCGCACGGCAGCCAGCCCCACAGCATACCGAGCGCCAGCGCCTTGGCGGGGGTGTCTGCAGGCAGGAAGCGCCGCGTCAGAGGCTGCACGTTGCGCCAGATCACCGCTCCGATTGGCTCGAGCTTCGCCACCACATTCCAGATGCCGGCGAGATACAAGCCCAGTGCAATCAGGAGAACATTGGCGAGCACGTATAGCGTCACCTGGACCGGCAGGATACCGTCCAGCAGCAGCGGCAGCCCACCGGCCGCGCCGGCCGCGGCCCCGGCCGCCGTATAGCTCGCGATGCGACCGGCGTTGTAGGACAGATGCATGAACCAGGGCGCACCAGCTCCGCGCGTGCCCGGCCCGGCCAGCGCTGCCACGATGCCCCCGCACATCCCCGCACAGTGGACACCGCCGAGCAGCCCGGTGAGGAACACAGCACCGATGATCGCAGCAGTCAACATTACACGGCCTTGCAGTACGCCGCGCGCTCGCGACCTTCGCGCAGAAAGCGGTCGAACACCATGCAGATGTTGCGGATGAAGAACCGTCCCTTGGCGGTAACGGTGAGCCATTCCGGATCGAGGGTCACGAGGCCCGCCTCGATGAACGGTGCAAGATCAGCCAGCTCTTGAGCGAAATATTCACGGAAACGGATCAGGTGCGCGATCTCCAGGGACTCGATCGGGATTTCGAAGTGGCACATCAGGCACTGGATCACGGCGCGGCGGACGAGGTCGTCGGCGGTGAGCTCGATGCCGCGCATCACCGGCAGGACGCCGCGATCCAGCCGATCGTAATACTCTTCGAGCGTCTTGACGTTCTGGCTGTACGTCGGCCCGATCTGCCCGATCGCGGTGATGCCCAGTCCGATCAGGTCGCACTCCGCATGCGTCGAGTAGCCCTGGAAGTTGCGATGCAGCCGGCCCTGCCGCTGCGCGACCGCGAGCTCGTCATCGGGGCAAGCGAAGTGATCCATGCCGATGTAGATGTACCCGGCTCCGGTGAGCCGCTCTATGGCAGCCGAGACCAGCTCTAGGCGCGTGCGCATGCTCGGTAATTCCTCGGTATTGATGCGCCGCTGCGGCTTGAAGACGCTCGGCAGATGGGCATAGTTGTACAGCGCGATGCGATCCGGGGCGCAGTCCAGAACCTTGTCGAGCGTGCGGTTGAAGCCGTCCGGATGCTGCCGCGGCAAACCGTAGATGAGGTCGATGTTGATCGAGCCGAAGGCCAGACGGCGCGCTTCGGCAATCGCCGCCCGTGTCAGCTCTTCGCTCTGAATGCGATGCACCGCGGCCTGCACCTGCGGGTCGAAATCCTGTACTCCGATGCTCACGCGGTTGAACCCGAGCTCGCGGAGAACGGCGAGCGTCGTCTCTCGCAGCCGGCGCGGGTCGATCTCAATGGAATACTCCCCGCGCGGATCGAGCCGGAAATAACGCCGGACCGTCTGCATGAGCGTGATCAGCAGCTCATCGGACAGGAACGTCGGCGTTCCCCCGCCCCAGTGCATCTGCACAACATCCTGGACACCGCCCAGGCACTTGCTCTGGAGGTCGAGCTCGCGCTCGACGTAGCGCACATACTTCGCGGCTCGCGCCTTATCGCGCGTCACGATCTTGTTGCACGCGCAGTAATAGCAGATGCTTTCGCAAAAGGGGAGGTGAACATATAATGAAAGCGCCTTGGGCATGCCGCCCAGCGAGCGCTTTTCCAGCCAGGTACGGTAGGTTTCGCTTTCGAACGCCTCCACGAATCGGTCCGCGGTCGGATATGACGTATAGCGCGGGCCGGTGACATCGAACCGGCCCAGCAGGTCGGCGGATATGTGGAAGGGCTGAGAAGTATGCATCGAGGTCGCTTTGCGAAGCTCGACCAATGTGCCACCGCGGGAGGCCGCGCTTCTTGACCAAGATCAAATCCCGCTCGGAACCATGACTGCGAAGACACAAACTGCATCGCCTGCCGGTGGGCTCGACCTCGAACGGCTCAAGACCGCCTGCTCCAGCTGTAGCCTGCGCGAACTTTGCCTACCCGTCGGCCTGTCCAACGCAGACCTGGCGAGGATGGACGACCTGGTGCTCGTTCGGCGCAATCTCATGCGGGGCGACCATTTGTTTCGCGCAGGCGACAGCTTTCAATCTCTGTATGCGGTTCGCTCGGGCTTCTTCAAGACCAAGCTGCTGCTCGAGGACGGGCGCGAGCAGGTCACTGGCTTTCAGATGGCTGGCGAACTCATCGGTCTGGACGGCATCGGCACCGAGCGTCATACCTGCGACGCGGTGGCGCTGGAAGACAGCGAGGTGTGCGTGATTCCCTTCTCCCGGCTGGAACAGCTGAGCCGCGAAGTGGCGCCGCTCCAGCAGCACTTCCATAAGGTGATGAGCCGCGAAATCGTACGCGAGCACGGTGTCATGATGTTGCTGGGAAGCATGCGGGCGGAGGAGCGCGTGGCCGCGTTTCTGCTCAATCTGGCCCAGCGGCTGGCGACGCGCGGTTACTCCCCGTCTGAGTTCAATCTGCGCATGACTCGGGAGGAACTGGGCAGCTATCTGGGGCTCAAGCTGGAGACGGTGAGCCGGGTGTTCTCGCGCTTTCAGGAGGACGGTCTGATCGCCGTGCAGTCGAAATACATCCAGATCGCGAATCCTCAGGGACTGCGGCGTTTAGTCGGCGGTGAGGCCTGCTGAGGGCGCCCGGGCGCGCTCGCATCGGCATTCACGCGACCGCTCGCGCAGCTAGAGGCGCCAAGCCCGATGGTCGATACAGCCGATCCCGCACTCGCTTCCAGCGCTCGGCCGCGTCCTTTGCGCCGGCGGCGCGGCATGCTGGGCCTGTTGCTCACGCTGGTGTGCGCTGCCGGGATCGCACTGGCCTCCAGTGCTGCGATCCTCGCCTGGGGCCAGCACGACGAGGCGCTCACCTGGCTTTCTCTGATAGCCGATGCGGCTGTCGTCATTCTCGCTGCGGAAGTCGGTGTGCGCGCCCTGCGCCGGCGCGGCACGGAAAGCGAGTTGCTGGAGCTTACCGAGCGCCATGGTCAGCTCGAGAAGACCATCAGCCCGCACTATGCCAGCCTCACCGTGGACCAGGAGGGAACCATCCTCACCTGGAGCGAAGGGGCCGAGAGCCTCACCGGTTATTCCGCGGAGCAATCCATCGGCAACACGTTCTCCTTCCTGCTGACGCCGGTCACCACCGATATCGGGCTCCGGGCGCAGCTGCTGCGCACCGCATTGCAATCCGACAAGGCCACGACCGAATGCTGGATGGTGAACGCCGCCGGGGAGCGAAGCTGGGTGCATCTGGCGCTCGCCCCCTTGCGCGGGGAAGAGCGCTGGGAGCGACGCTTCCTGCTCGTTATGCGGGATATGAGCGACAGCGCAGCCGCGCAAGAGGCCGCGCGAGAGCAGGAGGTGAGCCTCGAGCGCATTGTGGATTCCGCGATGGATGCGATCATCACGGTGAACGAAGAGCAGCGCGTGGTGATTTTCAATCCGGCGGCCGAGCGCGTGTTTCGATGGGAGAGGGAAAAGGCCATCGGCCAGCCGCTGGACTTGTTTATTCCCGAACGCCACCGCCTCGCGCATCGCCGTCACCTCGATGAATTCGGTGTAACCAGCGCCACTTCCCGCAAAATGGGCGATCAGACCACGCTCGTGGCGTTGCGCCACGATGGCACGGAGTTCCCGATCGAGGCATCGATCTTTCACGCGCGCATGCGCGGGCGCAAGCTTTACACGGTGATCCTGCGCGATGTTACCGAGCGCGTGCAGGCGCAGCAGGCGCTGAAGCGCTCCCACGATGAGCTGCGGCAGCTCGCCTTGGCGCTGCAGAGCGCGCGCGAGGAGGAAAAGACACGTATCGCGCGCGAGCTGCACGACGGGCTCGGGCAAGATTTGACCGCACTCAAGTTCGACATCGCCTGGCTCAGCCAGAAGGTGCCCGAGACTGACAAAGTCTCGCGCGAGAAGCTGCGCTCTATGGGCGGTGTGCTCGATCGCATTGTCGGCGAGACGCGGCGCATCTCCGCGGACCTGCGGCCGCTGATTCTCGACGATCTCGGCTTCGGTGCCGCCGCCGAGTGGCTGGTCAACGATTTCCAGAAGCGCACCGGCACCGCCTGCGATTGCCGGCTTGACGAGTCGGTCCAGGACATCGACGAGCCGGTGGCCACCGCTTTGTTCCGTGCGCTGCAGGAGTCGCTCACCAACGTCGCGCGTCATGCGCACGCGAGCCGCGTCCAGGTTCAGGTCGTTCGTGAGAACGGCGCCGTGCAGCTCGAGGTCTGCGACGACGGCGCGGGCATCGGCGAAAGCGACAATCAACGCCCCGGCTCGTCAGGCCTGCGTGGCCTCGCACAGCGCGCGATGGTGCTGGGCGGTGAAGCGCAGGCCACGCGGCTGGATAGCGGCGGGACGCGTGTGGTATTCCGCGTCCCGGTCAACGGCCGCGGCGACGCGGGTACGCATCGATGATCCGCGTGTTGATCGCCGACGACCACGCGGTAGTGCGCGCCGGGTTGAAGCAGATTCTGTCCGGCATCGCCGACCTCCACGTCACCGCCGAGGCCGCGAGCGGCAACGAAACGCTGGCCGCGATTCGCGCTCATCGCTTCGATGTCATCGTCCTCGACATGTCTATGCCCGGCCGCAGCGGACTGGATCTCATCCGCCAGGTGAAAGAAGAGCAGCCGCATGCGCGCATCCTGGTGCTCAGCATGCATCAGGAAGATCAGTACGCGGTGCGGGCGCTCAAAGCCGGCGCGTCGGGATATCTCAACAAGGACAGCGCACCCGAGATGCTGGTAGGTGCGATCCGCAAGGTGGCCAGCGGTGGCGCGTTTATCAGCCCGGCCACCGCCGAGCAGCTTGCCCATGGTGTCATCCGTGGTGAGGAACGGCCGCTGCATACGCTGCTGTCGGACCGCGAGTTCGAGGTGTTCCAGAGTCTGGTCGCCGGCGAATCGGTCAGCGCGATCGCCAACAAGCTCAATCTGAGCGTCAAGACCGTAAGCACCCATAAGAGCCGCATCATGCAGAAGATGGGCATGCAATCGGCCACCGAGTTGATCCGCTATGCGCTGGAAAACGGCCTGATCGAGCAACGTGGCACGAGTCGCGCGTAAGCGATTGGTCAGTCGCCTTGCTCTCGGAGCTCGGCTGAGCGCTCGCAGCGCCTGCAGCTTGGACGGCGCACCTGCTCACGTCGGCTTGTAGGAATATTCCGAATCACCGACGCAGACTCCTACGGCGCTTTTAAGGCGCCGCCGATATTTGCCCCCCTGCGCACGGCTCATACTGGAGGCACCTGAACCTCGGAGTTCGCCTTGGTTCCCGGGGCGCCCCGGGATCTGAGTCGCAAGCCAACCGATCTACAACGCCCGACACCTGGATGAGCCCTATGGCAACCCTCAAGTCTCTTCCCAAGCGTTCTGTGCAGCAAGCCCACGAGATAGTACCCAGTACGTTGTGCGCGGAGGTCGATCGCGGTGTACGCGTCAGCTGCGGCAACTGCCGGGCGGGTGCGCATTGCATCGCCGGCGATCTGCCGATCGATGAGCTGCAGAAGGTCGACCAGATGGGCTTTTTCCGGCGCACCGTGCGGCGCGGGGAACATCTCTATCGCGCCGGCCAGCCCTTCAGCGCGCTGTACGCGGTGCGCAGCGGCTTCTTCAAGACCATCGTACTGCTCGAGGAAGGCCGCACACAGGTCACCGGCTTCCACATGGCCGGCGATGTAATCGGCACCGACGGCATCGGGACCGGCGTGCAGGCCTCCGCGGCCGTCGCGCTCGAGGACAGCGACGTTTGTGTGCTCACGTTCGAGCGGCTGGAGCTGCTCACGCGTTCGCTGCACGGGCTCCAGCGCAATCTGCACCGGCTGTTGAGCCGCGAAATCGTCCGCGAGCAGGGCGTGATGGCTCTGCTCGGCGGGATGTCCGCGAATGCGCGGGTAGCCGCATTCCTGCTCAACCTGTCCTATCGCCTCCAGGCGCGCCAGTACTCCAGTCAGGAGTTCAATCTACGCATGAGCCGCGAGGATATCGGCAGCTACCTCGGGCTCAAACTGGAAACGGTGAGCCGCACGCTTTCGCGTTTCGCCGACGACGGGCTGTTGAGCGTGCACAACAAGCTGGTGCGCATTCTGGACATGGAGCGTATGCACCGCGTCGCCGGCCAGAGCACACCCGCGGCCCGGCCGCTCGGTGCAAAACCGGCCAGAGATAACGTGGTGCCGCTGCGCAAAGCCGGTTGAACTCCGCGGCGCCGCGCAACGCGTGCAGCCGCGCTGTGGTTAAATCGGGACCTTGCCAAAACCACAGCCCAAGCAATGGACTTCGATCGCGAGGTCGATCGCCGTTCGACGTCGGCGCTGAAGTGGGAGAAGTATGCCGGCCGCGACGTCCTCCCGATGTGGGTGGCCGACATGGATTTCCGCTCGGCCCCCGCCATCGTAGACGCCCTGATACGGCGCGCGCAGCATGGAGTATTCGGCTACACGGATCCGCCCGCTGAGCTCAATCACGCGATCGCCGCTCACCTGAGCGCTCAGTACAGCTGGCAGATCGCCCCGGAATGGCTGCTTTGGATACCGGGCCTCGTGACCGGCATCAACCTCGTGTGCCGGGCGATCGGCGAGGATGGCGACGATGTCGTCACCGCGGTTCCCGTATATCATCCGTTCATCACTGGACCGTTGAACCAGCACCGCACCTTAACGCGCGTGCCGATGCGGCTGGCCGAGGGTCGCTGGCACTGGGACTTCGAGCGTCTAGAAGCCGCCATCACCGCGCGCACCCGACTGCTTCTGCTCTGCAATCCACACAACCCGGTGGGACGCGTGTTCGACCGCGAGGAGCTGTCCGAGCTCGCCCGCATCGTGTGCGCGCACGACTTGATCGTCGCCTCGGACGAGATTCATTGCGGTCTGGTCCTCGATCACGACAAGCGCCACCTACCCTTCGCCACGCTCGACGCGGATATCGCGGACCGGACGATCACGCTCATGGCGGCGAGCAAGACTTACAACCTGCCCGGGCTGGGCTGCGCGTTCGCGATCGTCCCCAACCCCAGGCTGCGCGCCAGTCTGCTGCGCGCAGCTGCTGGGATAGTGCCACGCGTGAACCTGATGGGTTACGCCGCTACGCTCGCGGCTTATCGCGATTGCGCGCAATGGCACGCAGAGCTGCTAGAGTATCTGCGCGGTAATCGGGCGCTGGTGCTGGAGCGCATCAGCCGTATGCCCGGGCTGTCGATCACGCCCATCGAAGCGACCTATCTCGCATGGATCGGAGTCGATGACGCGCTCACGCCGGATCCGGTCCGGTTCTTCGAAGCGGCCGGCGTGGGCTTGTACGATGGGCGCGTGTTTGGCGGCGAGGGCTATGTCCGGCTGAACTTCGGCTGCCCGCGCCACGTGCTGGCGCAAGGTCTGGAGCGCATGGTGCAGGCGCTCGCCGCCAAAGCATGATCCTTCGGAGCTGTTCCGTCTTGCTGACGCGAGCGTATCGCTGGGATAATCGGACACCTGGACACGACCTCGGATTGCACATGGAGCGCTTCACCATCTCGCTCAGCGAAAGCCTGGCTAAGCAGTTCGACGAGCTGATTCACCGCAAAGGCTACGAGAACCGCTCCGAAGCGGTGCGCGACCTGGTGCGCGCGGAGCTGGAGACTTTTCGCCTGCAGCAGCATGAAGCGCCCTACTGCGTGGCTGCGTTGAGCTATGTGTACAACCACCACGCCCGCGATCTCGCTGATCGGCTGACCAACCTGCAGCACGAACATCATCAACTGGTGATGTCGGCCATGCACGTGCATCTCGACCATGACAACTGTATGGAAACGTTGATCCTGCGCGGGGCTACACAGGAGGTGAGCGCGTTCGCCAATCATCTGATGGCGGAGCCCGAAGTGCGTCACGGCCGTATCAATATCGTGCCGGTGGAGATGGATGATCATCATGATCACGGGCATGATCACGATCACTCGCATGTGCATAGTCGCCCGCGGACGTGAGCGGGCCGCACTCGATCCAACGGCGGCAGAGCGCATGAACTCGAGCGGGGCAGCGCGGATCTGATTTGCGATTGGACGCCAGGCGCTGTTTAATCCCGAGTTCGGCCCTGCACGCGCAGATCGCACTCAGGGCCCAGAATGAATTTTTCGGCTCGCCGGAGGCGATATCGGCACGGTGAGATGGCTTTGCGCCTACGTCAAGGGGGAAGAGTATGGGCAGGACGGCATTGTTTATCGCAGCGTTGCTGAGCGCCTGCCTGGCGCACGCCGACACCGCGGATCAGATTCTGCAAGCGTACGAGGCGCAGGCGCGCGCGGACGATCCAGGCTTCACCGGGTTTTCCGCCGAGCGGGGCGAAGCGTTCTACAAAGAGCCCCACGTGATGAAGGGCGTCGGCGTGTGGAGCTGCGCATCCTGTCACCTGAAGGATCCACGCTACCTGGTGCTTGCGCATCGCACCGATATCCCCTGCCGCGCCTGCCACGTGATCAACGATTGGGAGCATCCCGATCCCAAACACGCCAAGAAGCGCTGCATCGAACCGTTCGCGCCGTCCGCCAATCCGCACCGCCTCGACAACGTGCAACGCGCGGAGACATTCCTCAAGTTGAACTGTCTGCTGCTGCTCAAGCGCGAGTGCACCGCGCGCGAGAAAGGAGACGTCGTCGCGTGGATGCTGTCGATTCAAGGCGAGTCCAAGGGAGTCGAGTACAGCTCGCGCCGCCCGATCGGAGGCGTAGAGGATCCACAAGGCAACCTGGAGGAAATATGCCTGTTGAAGGAATGAATCATTTCACCGTGCTTACCGGCGATCTGGAAGCCTGCAAAAGCTTCTATCTGGATCTGCTCGGGCTCCAGGAAGGGTTTCGTCCCGACCTCGGCTTCCCCGGGGTTTGGCTGTATGCGGGCGGCCAGCCCGTGCTGCATGTGATTGCCGGGCGGCCTTTGCCCGCGGATCCGCGAGGTGTGCTGGATCACATGGCGTTCACTGCCACCGATCTGCGCGGCACAGCGGCCAAGCTCAAAGCGCGGAAGATCGAGTACGACCTGCGCCGTCAACCGCAATCCGGCACGTGGCAATTGTTCTGCTTCGATCCTAACGGAGCACGCGTGGAACTGGATTTCGACGGGGCCGAAGCCGCACCCTGATAGGGCAGCCCTGCTCTTCATCGCGAACCAATCCGCGTCCTTCCCGATAGTACCAATCGCTGCTCGGCGCCCGGCGTCGTATCCGGAAGACACTCGTAGGCCCCGACACCGCCTAGAAACGCAGCAGTAGTCAGCAACCCATTCGTCATAAAAATCTTATACTTGCACTTGGCCGCTAGTGTCAATAGAATGCAGGCACTCTATTGAATACACAATAATTTCACATAGCGTTTCCGGGGACCATAACGGGAGCGCGCTTAACGCCGCACGAAAGCGTTGTAACCCAAGCGTTTAAATCCCGATCCTGATAGGAGACCTGTGGTGAGACACCATTGCACGCTGTTATTGGCGGGCGTGGCAGTGTGGGCGTATTGTTCGACCGCCTCAGCCGAGTCATCGATTTACACGCAAGACTTCGAAAATGTCACGGTGGCGGACCTTAAGCAACCGCCGAAGCAGTGGAGCTTTGCCGATGTGCATTCTGGCGCAGCGGTGATCCTTTCCACTAACCCCACACCGCCGCAAGGGAATCAAACCCCGCTGCTCCCAACCAAGTTCCTAGGCGAATTTGGCGGAGGAGACGCGGTACATCTGACGTTGCCACTCGGGCCGAACGTGGCCGCTGTTCGGCTGCAATTCGATGCCTACCTGCTGAGAACGTGGGACGGGTCGGACACGGCGAATTTCGGTGGCCCCGACATCTTCGGATTCGGCATAAACGGGCTGGCGCCACTGGTCGATGCCAGCTTCAGCAACGGTATCGGAAATCAGACTTACTGCCCGGACTCGCCGAACCCGCCGAACCCGACTTCATGCGAGCCAACCTGGGCCTCCGATCCGAACCAGAAGAATCGTCTCGGATTCAACGTCGAGCTGGAGCCGACGGCTCCCAACGGCGTCCCGGCAAAGGGCACCCCGATGTCGCTCGTGTACCACTTCGATACCGGGCCGATTCCTTATACCGGCAGTACGATCACGTTCAATTTTTTCAGTCAGGGACTCCAGGTACACAACGATCTGTCCCCGACGACCAGTAAGGTGATCGACGAAAGCTGGGGGCTGGATAACCTCGGTGTCAATGCGACCTTTGTACCCGAGCCGTACAGCTGGGTGAGCATGCTCGCTGGTTTGCTTTTCATCGGCTATACCGCTCAGCGGCGCATCCGGCGTCAACGCTGAGCCGCACTGCCCGCTGCGACGGGCCGATAGCCACCTCGCCATGAAACGGCGAGATGGATGCGTGCGCTCCGATCAACGAACTATTCATTGAGCTCGGGGGCCTATGGCATCTGAACCAATTGCCTCAGTAACGCCACTGCCTGGTGCGAACGCTGCCGAGAGCGCGCATGCGAAGCGCGAAGTGGCCTACGAATCTCTGAGCACCGCGCGCGTTGTTCTGGTGCTGGTATACGTGATCGTCGCTATCTGGTACCTCACCTGGCGACTCACCACATTCAACCCTGAGGCCATGGCATTCTCGGTGATCGTGTACGCCGCGGAGGTGTTCGGCTTCGTGGTGGCGCTGATGCATCTTTTCATCGTCTGGCGCCTGAGCGTGCGCTCAGCCCCGCCGCCACCGGCCGGGCTGAGCGTCGATGTCCTCATCCCGAGTTACGACGAGCCGGTCGACATGGTCAGGCGCACGCTGCTCGCATCACTGCGGATGGACTATGCGCACCAGACCTGGCTGCTGGACGATGGCAACCGCGCCGAGCTACGCGAGCTTGCCGAGTCGCTCGGATGCCGCTACCTGGCGCGCACGGAGAATACCGACGCCAAGGCCGGAAATCTCAACAACGCGCTCGGCCACAGCACGGCGAATGTCGTCGCCATCTTCGACGCTGATCACGCCCCGGCGCACGACTTCCTCACGCAGACGCTCGGCTACTTCAACGATCCGAAGATAGCGTTCGTACAGACGCCGCAGGATTTCTACAATCTCGACTCCTATGAGCACCGGCACGACGCGCGGCGGCGTCTGGTATGGACCGAGCAGTCGCTGTTCTATCGCGTCATTCAGCGCGGCAAGGACTACTGGAATGCGGCGTTCTTCTGCGGCAGTTGCGGCGTGCTGCGCCGAAGCGCATTGGACGAGATCAAGGGCTTCGCCACCGGCACGGTGACCGAAGACCTGCAGACCTCCATCCGGCTGCATCGCAAGGGCTTCGGCTCCGTCTATCACGCCAAGTCGCTCGCATTCGGCGTTGCGCCCGCAACTGTGGTGCCGTTCATCAAGCAGCGCGTGCGCTGGGGTCAGGGCGCGATGCAGGCGCTGCGCGGCTCGGGCATTTTTTTCGGGCGCGGGCTGTCGGGTGCGCAGCGGCTGAGCTATCTGGCCACCGCGCTCTATTACTTCGACGGCTGGCAAAAAGCGATCTTCTACATTGCGCCGGTGATCGTGCTGACCACGGGTGTGATGCCCATCGAGGAATTCTCGTGGGTCTATCTCGCCCACTTCGCCCCCTTCTACATTCTCACCTTCTGGGCGTTCGAGGAGGTCGGACGCGGCTTCGGCCGTTCAGTGATGATCGAGCAGTACAACATGGCACGCTTCGGGGCGTTCATCTGGGCGACGTTGGGAATTGTGCGCGGCAAGCTCAAATTCGGCGTGACGCCCAAGCTGCGCAGCGAATCCGAACGACCACGCCGCTGGCTGCTGCCGCAGATTGTCGTCTTCGTACTCAGCGTAATCGCGATCCCCGTGGGCATCTTCATCACCTGGATGCGGGGCGGGCTGCCCACCGGAGCGTTGGTCGCGAACGTCATCTGGGTATGCGTGAATCTGAGTCTGGCGCGCGCAGTCCTGCAGTTCACCACGCGCCTGTCCGGCTTCCGCAGGCGCGACTACCGCTTCCCGGTACCGATACCCGCGCTGCTGGAGTTCTCCGATGGCGCCCCGGTGGTCGGTGTCCTCGATGATATCTCCCCGCACGGCTTCAAGTTCTATGGACGCTTCCCGGTCGCCACGACCGTAGGAACCCCCGTGCAGGGCGAGATCTATCTGCCTTCGGGCAAGCTTCAGATCAAGGGGGAGGTGCGCGCGTTGATCCAATCCGATCCCTCGCCAGCCAGTCACGTCAAAGCGCTGGGCTGCACGTTCCAGTGGGAGGTTGCCGCCGATCGCGATGCGCTGGAAGCGTTCCTTTACGGCTCCAATCTGCAGTGGCGCATGAACCAATTCGGCGAGCAGATGCGCACGCCGCTCGAATGGATGTCGGGCGAGTCGCGCTGGCGCTTGCGCCGGCCGAGCGTGCGACCGGAGCGGTGGGCATCGGTGCTGAGCCGGTCCACCGATTCGCTGTTCGCCACACCGGAGGTGGGACTGGTCTCGGTGCCGATCGATCCGAACGGAGATCGCACCCTCATCAGCTATCGGCGTCTGGCCGATGTCGCCCCTCTGCACCTCGATGTAGTGACGCGCTCGGGCGTGCACACCTTGGAAGGCCCCGCGTATTTCGTCGACAGCATCACCACAGCAACCGCGCCGCTGCATCTGTACCGATTCGAGAGGAGGGATCGCAGCGAGGCGCCTTCGTGGCAACCGGGCTCGTGAGAGCGATCGGTGGCGCGCTGCTCTTCATCGGCGCGTGCTGCGTGCACGCCGACGACCGCCTCTGGATCTTGACCGGCGAGGGGTACAACGACGGTTATTACCTCGGCGGCGGACTCGTCATCCCATTCTGGGGGGACAACCACCTCGGGCAAGGCTGGGTACAACGCTACTGGCTCGATACTTTCACCTACTCCTACGATGCAGGTGGCCGCAACATCGACGCCAACGTCTGGGGCGCGGAAGCGATGATTGGATACCAGGCCTCGCGCCCTGGGCTCTCGGGCGCAGCCTATTTCGGCGTGCGCTATTCCAACGCGCATCTCAGTCCAGACGATCCCAATGGCGCGTTGCGCGGCAATCAGGTTTGGCCGAAGGGCCAGCTCGAAGGCGAAGCCAAACTGTCTGACTCGTGGCGCGCGAACGGAATTGTCTCGTACACGTTCGTACTCGATGGTTACTGGACGCGACTGCGGCTTCTTTATGGGTTATCCGGAAACAAGTTCATCGGTCCCGAGTTCATTGCGCAAGGCGACCCGAACTACAACGCGCAGAAAATCGGCGTGGCGTACGGCGGGTTCGAGATCGCATCCAAAGTATTCCTCACGCTCAAGGCCGGCTATCGGTTTCAGAGCGGTGCTAACTCGCCGTATGTGGGCGCCGAGCTGGTTGGGGAGTTCTGACACTAGCCCGACAGCGCGGCGCAGAGATATCCTAAGAAGATTCCGCCGCACTCTGTGTTCTCGGTCTCTCCGGCTCGGGTATCGGCTGGACGTTGGCTTCAAGGCCTCGCGTGGAAAACGCGGGGATCGCCTTGAACCGCTCCTGCAGGAAATCGATGAAGGTGCGCAGCTTCGCCGAGACGTGGCGTCCAGAGGGATAAACCGCGTTCACCTCCAGCGACGGAGGCGCAAATTGCGGGAGCAGCGTCATCAGCTTCCCGTTCTTGACTTCCTCGTGCACCAGCCAGTCCGGCATCAGCGCGACGCCCGCACCCGCGAGCAACGCTTCGCGGATGGAGTGGCCGTTGTTGGCTTTGAAATTGCCGTGTACGTGCACGCGCAGATCGGACTGCGGCCCGCGGAATGTCCATTCGTTGCCGGTGGATAGATAAGCGTACAACAGACAATTGTGGCGCTCGAGATCGGCGGGGACTTGCGGGATGCCGACCTGGTCCAGATACTCCGGCGTGGCAACGAGCACCCGCCGTGTCGAGCCGAGCCGTCGGGCGACCAGGTTGGAGTCCGCCAGGCGGCCCAGCCGCACGGCGACATCCACACCCTCTTCCACCAGATCGATGTAGCGGTCGTTGAGCGTGAGCTCGACCGTAAGCTCGGGATAGCTGCGCTGAAAATCGAGCAGCAGCAGCGTCAGGAACAGCTGGCCCAGCGCGATTGAGCCATTTACGTGCAGCGTCCCGGTGAGCGAGGACTGCAGACGCCCGAGCGCTCCTTCGGCTGCCTTGACCTCTTCCAGGATGCGCTTGCAGCGCTCGTAGTACGCCGTGCCCGATTCGGTGACGCTCAGGCTGCGAGTAGAGCGGTTGAGCAGCCGCGTTTTCAGGCGCGTTTCCAGAGCGGTCATTTGCTTGCTGATGGTGGGTTGCGTAGTGCCCAGATCGCGCGCGACCGCCGAAAAGCTTCCAGCCTCGACAATCCGCACGAAAATATCCATCGTCTCGAGGCGATCCATGCAAATCTCCGTTCGACTCTATCGCGGAATATGATACGTGTGGGTGCCGAGCCGTGCTACCTGCGTTTGTTCCAGACGGGTGGAACTGCCCTACTTGGTATTCGAGTAGTTGCGGCGTGTTCTGTGCGCTGTCGACGCGCCTAGTGTCTATCCGCGGCTGGCTGGGCGTCACCCCGCGAGTCGTCCTGTGGCACAACGGGATCCGACGGCTTGTCTTTGGCTTCGTTCCCCGGCTTGGATTCCCATTGCTGACCGCGCTCTTGGCGATAAAAGTCGAGCCAGCGCGAGGCATTCCCTTCTCCGACCGCTTCCGCAGCGTCTTTCTTGGGGTCGTCTGCGACGGCAGTGATCCCGGCAGCAAGGAGTAGCGCCGAGAAACTGCCAATAAGGAGTCGCCGCACAGAAAGGGACATCGTTGTCATCGCCAGGGAGAGCTGGTGGATCGGAGACGGTCGATGGTGCAAGCTACGTCTGCTCCGCCGCCATACATGCGTGGTACGCCCGATCACCGAACATCTGCTCGGACATCGGCTGACTCGGATGG
>JBGQKF010000033.1:0-18023 GCA_041499435.1 Gammaproteobacteria bacterium | reverse complement strand
TCGTGCCCGGGACGCTGTCGTGGAACGATGCGAGCAACAATAAAGCGTTCCTCGCGGGCGAGATTGCGCTCACCGGCAATGCCACGTCCATTTACGGCAAGGCGCTCGCCGACAAGATGTCCATCGCAGCCGACATTAATCATGCTGCCTGGCCGATCGGCCCGGTCGGCGTGCCCACCGAATTGCATCTCATCTTTCCGCTGATCACCTTCAAGTACACGAAGTATCCGAATGCGGCGAAGGCATTCCTCGCGTTCATGCTGGAGAAGGAACAGTATCAAAACCTCCTTCACAACGCGGTCGGGTATGTCTCGCAGCCGTTGAAAGCTTATGAGAACGACCCTTCCTGGTTTGTCGATGCCAAGATCACACCGTTTCGTGAGGTCAGCGCACGCGCGCGTTCGGGCGCCTACTCCGGCAAGCTGGGTCAAGCTGCGGCAGGGATGCTGGCGGATTTCGTGGTGGTGGACATGTTCGCCGAGGCGGTGACGGGGCAGCTGGCGCCGAAGGCGGCGATGGAGAAAGCCGAAGCGCGTGCGCAGCGATTTTATCGCAGCTAAACCGAGCGAGAGCGCACTAAACCAGAAAGAAAACGCGAAAGACGCAAAGAAGAGCAAGCAAAAATGGCAAAAGAGACCGAAGCTGTAACTTCGCCACGACGTCTGACACTTCTGAGCCTGTTCGAACTTCTTTGCGGCTTTTCTTATTACTTTCGCGCCCTTTGCGTCTAATCATTTCGGTTTGAGTCTTTCGAGCAGGGAGATCAATGACACCCATTGGATATGCTGCCTGACACCCCTCAAGTCGAGGAAGTGATACTCGGCAGCGGCGGCATTCTCACGCATCCGCCGCGCGGTCGGTTGGTCATTGACATGAGCACCATCTCACCACAGGCGACGCAGCGCATGAGCGCGGTGCTGGCGCAGATTACGACATGCAGGATTCAGCTTCGATCGTTCGGTTGTATGAAGGAAAGGCGAAGTGAAGCAGGTGAAGAGGTGAACGGGTACGTGAAGCCAACACGCAGGTCCCTCCCCTTCAAGGGGAGGGCTCGGGTGGGGATGGGGTGACAAGGATGAAGCTTCCAGCATTGGGCCTCTTGCTCGGCGATCGCAATGGCATCGGACCGGAGATCGCTGTGAAGTTGCTCGCGGACCCCGGGATCGCGGCGCAGGCCCAGATCGTACTGGTGGGCGATCCTGCGGTGCTGGCGCACGGGCAAAAGATCACCGGCCTGTCGTTAGCCGCCGGCGTGCGATGGGTCGAGCGGACCGTTTGCCCAGGTGAACCCGTGGGCAGTGGCAAGGTGAGCGCCGCCGCGGGGGCCGAAGTGCTCGATCACCTCAAGTATCTGCTCGAGCTGTTCAGCGCCGGCACGATCGACGGCATCGTGTTCGCTCCGCTCAACAAGCAGGCGATGCGGCTGAGCGGTCTCACCGCTGGTGACGAGCTCGATTTCGTCGTCGCTCAACTCGGCTTTCGCGGCGGACACGGCACGGCCTACGACATCGTCGGCCGCAATGGCGCGCGTGCGGACGGCATGCGCGAAGCATTGCGTGTGTGCATCGATATGGCACGAGCGCGACAGCACACCTGAACCACCGTGACCGACACCGCCTTTCCCATCGTCGATGCGCATCAGCACTTCTGGAATCTCGAGCGCAATTACTATCCTTGGCTGTGTGATCCCGCGTCGATCGCGTTTCGCTATGGCGATTACAGCGCATTGCGCCGAAGTTACATGCCAACGGACTACACACGCGATGCGGGATCCAACCACGTCGCGATGACGGTGCATGTCGAAGCGGAATGGGACCCGCGCGATCCCATCGGCGAGACGCGCTGGCTGGAGACGCTGCAGCTCGCATACGGCTTGCCTACCGCATGCGTGGCACAAGCGTGGCTGAACCACGACGACGTGGAAGCCGTGCTCGCCGAACAGGCCGCGCACGCGATCGTGCGCGGGATCCGGCACAAGCCGCGTGCGTCCGCGACCCCGGAGCAGGCGAAGCGCGGCCTGACCGGCTCGATGGACGACCCGCGCTGGCGACATGGATTTGCGATGCTCGAGCGGTTGTCGCTCTCCTTCGACCTGCAGACGCCGTGGTGGCACTTCGACGCGGCTTGCGAGCTGGCGCGCGACTTCCCGCGCACGCCGATCATCATCAATCACACCGGGCTGCCCGTCGACCGCAGCGTTGCGGGGCTCGCGGGCTGGCGTACCGCGATGCATGAGCTCGCGCAGAACGCCAACGTATTCGTGAAGATCTCCGGCCTGGGTCAGCCGGCCAAGCCCTGGACCGTGGAAGCCAACGGGCCGATCATTCGCGATACCATCGCTATCTTCGGAGTCGAGCGCTGCATATTCGCGAGCAATTATCCGGTGGATCGGCTATGCGGGACCTTCGAGACGATCTACGCCGGCTTCCGCGCCGCGGTGTCCGAGCGACCGCTCGCAGAACAGCGCATGCTGTTCGTTGATAACGCCGTGCGCATCTACCGGCTCTGAGCTGAGCGCCTACTGGAGGAGGATCCGATGGCTGATTTGAACGCGGTGAAGGAGCAGCAGCAGCGCACCTGGGCTCTCGGTGATTTTGCGATGATCGGCTGGAACACCGTGTTCCCCGGCGAACTGATGTGCGAAGCGGTCGGCCTGCGCGCAGGACAGAAAGTGCTGGATGTCGCAGCCGGAAGTGGGAACACGGCTCTGTCCGCGGCACGGCGCAATTGCGAAGCGGTCGGAATCGACTACGTCCCGGCGTTAATAGAGCGCGCCCGCGAGCGCGCCACCGCCGAGCGACTGCCCGCACGTTTCGAAGTCGGCGATTGCGAATCGATTCCATTCGCCGACGGGGCCTTCGATGTCGTCTTGTCGGTCTATGGCTCGATCTTCGCGCCGCGCCAGGAGGTAGCGGCTACGGAGCTGCTGAGAGTATGCCGCCCGGGCGGCAAGATCGGCATGGCGAACTGGACCCCTGAGGGCTTCTGGGGCGAGAGCTTCGCTCTGCTCGCGCGCTACATCCCGCCGCCGGCGGGTCTGCCATCTCCGACCGAATGGGGCACCGAGCGCCGGTTGCGCGAGCTGTTTGGCAATGCGATCTCATCAACGCAGATCGAGCCGCGCAGCGCGCTGTTCCGCTTTCGCAGCAGCCAGCACTGGATCGAAGTATTCAGCAGGTACTTCGGGCCGATCATGCGCGCGCTGGAAGTCCTCGATGCGCAGCGCCGCAGCGCTTATCTCGCCGATCTCGATCGGCTGCTGAACCGCTTCAACCGGTCCGGCGACGACACGCTGATGGTGTCCGCGGATTATCTCGAAGTCGTGATGGTGAAGAAATAGGAGGAGCCGACATGTTCGAGCTGAAATCCAAAGTGGCGATCGTCACCGGCGGCAACGGCGGCATCGGGCTGGGCATGGCACGCGGACTGGCGAAGGCCGGCGCACGCGTGATCGTCGCTGCGAGAAACGCGCAGAAGTCCGCAGCCGCCGCACGCGAACTGGGTACCGAGGCGTTGGCGCTGCAAGTCGATGTGTCCGACGAAAACTCGGTGAACGCGCTCTTCGAGCAAGCGATGCAACGCTGCGGTCGCGTCGATATCCTGGTGAACAACGCCGGCATCAATATTCGCAAGCCGCCGCAGGAGCTGAGCCTGGACGAATGGCGGCAGGTGATGGACACCAACCTCACCAGCGCTTTCCTGTGCTCGCGCGCCGCGTACCCGCATCTCCAGCGTGCGGGGGGCGGGAAGATCATCAACATCGGCTCGATGATGTCGATCTTCGGTGCATCGTTCGCGCCGGTCTACGGCTCGAGCAAAGGCGGCATCGTGCAGTTCACCAGATCGCTCGCCGTCGCGTGGGCACGCGACAACATTCAGGTGAATGCGGTGCTGCCGGGCTGGATCGACACTGATCTCACGCGCACAGCGCGCGCGGTGGTGGCAGGCCTGCACGAACGGGTGCTGGCGCGCACGCCTGCGGGCCGCTGGGGTACCGGCGATGATCTCGGCGGTATCGCCGTGTTCCTGGCGAGCGCGGCGTCGGACTTCATCACCGGTACTGCAATCCCGGTCGATGGCGGGTATTCGGTGCAGGGATAGCCGTCCCGTCCGGCGATGACGCAAGCCTCACCTGTGCGGCGCATTCCGCTTGGCCCGCGCGATGTCGCCGTCTCCCATCGCGACGATGGCGCTCTCCTGCTGCGCTCTCCCCACGCGCTGCAAGCTTATCCGCACCGTCTCACCGAGCGCCTCGCGCACTGGGCGCGCGCGCGTCCTGCGCAGACGTGGATTGCGCAACGGGAAGCCGGCGGCGGCTGGCGCAAGCTGAGCTATGCGGAGGGATTCGATCGCGTACGCGCGCTCGCTCAGGCGCTGCTCGATCGTGGCTTGTCGGTACAGCGCCCGCTTGCGATTTTGTCCGAGAACGATATCGAGCACGCCCTGCTCGCTGCTGCGGCTTTGCACGTCGGCATTCCGTTCGCGGCAATCTCGCCGGCGTACGCGTTGGTCGCAAAAGATTTCAGCCGATTGCGTCATATCATCGCGCTGCTCACGCCGGGTCTCGTGTTCGCAGCGGACGGTATGCGATTCTCCGATGCTATCCACGCCGCAGTTCTGGCACGCACTCCGTTACTGGTGACGCAGGCGCCGGTCTCCGGCCATGCGAATACGCTGTTCCATGCTCTGCAAAGCACCGCAGCCACTGCAGCCGTGGACCAGGCACACGCAGCGATTGCGCCCGATGGGATCGCGAAGTTCCTGTTCACCTCGGGCTCGACTAGTCATCCGAAGGCGGTGATCCACTCGCATCGGATGCTCACCAGCAATCTGCAGATGATCACCCAGGCGCTGCCCTACCTCGCCGAGACCGTCCCGATCATCGTCGATTGGCTGCCGTGGAATCACACTTTCGGCGGCAATCACAACTACGGCCTGGTGCTCTACCACGGAGGCATACTCTACATCGACGAAGGGCGCCCGCTGCCCGGCGCGATCGAGCGCACGGTACGCAACCTCGAAGAGATCGCACCCACAGTCTATTTCAACGTGCCGCGCGGTTACGAGTTGCTCGCCCCTCATCTTCGGACCAATGCAGCGTTGCGCCGACAATTTTTCAGCCGCCTCGGCATGCTGTTCTATGCGGGCGCCGGGCTGTCCCAGCCGGTGTGGGACGCCTACGAGGCGATGGCGGTGGAAACGCTGGGAGAGCGCATCCTCTGGGTGACCGGGCTGGGAGCGACCGAGACCGCACCCTCGGTGACCTTCACCACCTGGGATGGCGTGCGCGCCGGCATGATCGGATTGCCGGTCCCCGGGGTGGAGGTCAAGCTGACCCCGATAAACCGCAGACTCGAAATGCGCGTGCGCGGACCCAGTGTGAGCCCCGGCTATTGGCGCGATGCCGAATTGACCCGTGCTGCGTTCGACGATGAGGGCTACTACCGCATGGGCGACGCTGTGCGTTTCGTGGATCCCGATGATCCGCTGCAGGGATTACTCTTCGACGGGCGCATCGGCGAGGACTTCAAGCTAGGCACCGGCACCTGGGTCAGTGTGGGTCCGCTGCGCACACAGGTGATCGCGGCTGGCGCGCCGTATGTGCGCGACGTGGTGATCGCCGGACACGATCGCGCCTATATCACTGCGCTGATATTTCCGGACCTCGGGGCGTGCCGCGCGCTGTGTCCACAATTGCCTCGTGGTGCTGCCGACGCAGACGTGCTGGCAACACCGGCTGTTCGAATGAAGTTCGAGTCGCTGTTCGAGCAACTCGCGCACGATGCGCCGGGCAGCTCGACGCGGATTGAGCGCGTACTGATATTGGTATCGCCGCCTTCGATCGATGCCGGCGAGCTGACCGACAAAGGGTCGATCAATCAGCGCGCGGTGCTCGACAACCGGACGCTGCTGGTGAAGCGTCTCTACGCTGAGCCCGCGCCGCCTGATGTGCTGCGCGTGCCCGAGTCGGCACATAGCATCGCTGCCTCCAGGAGCACAACGTGAACATCGACCAGTACGCGAACACCATGCTGAAGGAGCGCATGCTGTTCGGCTCCGACTTTCCGCTGATCAAGCCGGAGCGCTGGCTCAAGGATTTCGAAGAGGCCGGCTTCAAGCCCGAGGTGAGGCCGCTGATCCTGAAAGACAACGCCGTGCGGCTGCTGGGGTTGGGCAACGGCTGAGACGATGCGTCTGTTTCGGCTTGCGGCTATAGGGTCTGTGTGCGGAGCGCTGAGCAGTGTGGCGGGGTTCGCACAAAGCTCGGCGCCCCAAGACCTGGATACATTGATCCGGCAGTTGTTCGGGACTATCGAGACATTGTCGGCCTACCGCGCTCCACGCGATTTGCCGCTCGTATTCCAGGTGCCGCAACACGAGCTCGAGGCAAAAGTGTGCGAGCAGCCCTGCAACGTCAGCGCTGCATACATTCCACACGAGGGGATTTATCTAGCTGCTAACCTGGACCCGGTGCGCGAGCCGCTCGACCGCGCGGCCCTGCTGCACGAGCTGGTGCACTACCTGCAGCAGGGGCACATCACGTTCGCTCACTTGTCCGGATGCCAGCGCGAGCGCGCCAAGGAACAGGAAGCCTACGCCATCCAGAACGCCTATCTCGCTGCGCTGCACATCGAGCAGCGGGTCACCTTCTACGACGGCGAGTTCGATTGCGCAGCTGATGCGCCAGCATCCGCGCAATGAATTTGTCCTCACCTATCGATCCGCACAACAGCTCGAAAGGCTGTTAGACTCCTTTCGTGGAGTAGAGGAGTGATCGATATGAAGACGCGTACTCGGATAGCAAGCGCAGTTGCCGGGGCAACGTGCTGGGCCGCGATAGCGGCGATGGCGTGTGGCGACGTGGATTTCCGCGGCGACCCCGTCATCATCGAGCGCGAGGTCGGCGCGACGCCAACCGGTCAGCACGCCAATATTCAGGTGATCGGCGCGGGCTGGTTTCACGCGGCCGAGGTCATCAAACAGGGCGGCACCAACGACAACACCACGGTAACCGTCGAGCTCGACGGTGAGCCGATGTTCTCGAATTCTTTCGCTACGCTTAAAAATCCCTGGATGCAGGCGGGCTCGAACTATATCGTCGCCAATGTACGTACCGAAGGCGATAAGAGCATCATGACCATCTGGTATTCGCCGGAGCTCAAGTTCAGAGGCATCCTGGCGCTGCGCGTCGGCGTTCAGGAAGACGGCGTCGAGCATCTGCGCATCCGGGCAGACATGAACAAGCCTGCCCCGCACGAGCACGTGGGGCAGGCCGCTGCTGCTCTCGCGCTGCCGGCGTTCAAGTAGCCGCGCTATTGCTTGTAAGGTTCCACCTGGCTCGCGTTCAGCGAGTACCCGATGTCGATATCGGAAGACCCGTCGATCAGATAGAGCGCCTTCCGGGTGGAAGCCGCGGCCATGCGACCGGTAACCCACACCGGCGAGAACAGACCGCTGAACTCGAACGGCTTGTCGGTTTTGACGTGCACGATCTGATTGGGCGGCGGCGGCGGCGTATGGATGCAGGCCCCTACCCAGGGAACCAGCAGAAACTCCGACACCAGCTTGCCGGAAAACTCCAGGGGCAGAAGGTAACCGGGCATGCGCACCGTCTGCCCGTCGAGCGCCAGATTGAGTCTGCTGCCGGAAGCCCGCTGCTGCTCGGCCATTTGCTGGCGCTTACCGAGCAGTCCATTGACGTCCAGTCCCGATTGCTGAAGCTTACGGGTCAGCGCCTGCTCGTTCTCCAGCTCGACCGCCGAAAGATTGCTGTCGTTGCTCGCCTTGCGGTCACGCGTATTGGCAATCTGGCCCAGCGCGGTGAGCTGCTCGCGCGTAAGCTTCGTGAATGGATTCTCTGAAGCTTCCAGCTTCGGCGCGAGGTCTTCCCATTTCAGTTGCCGCGGCGCATCCGCACGCGCAGTCGGCATCGTCAACAGGCAGCACACAATCCAGACCCCGCAGCAGCGAACGGTATTCATGTCGTCTCTCACATCCGTATGGTCGTGCCATCGGCCACCGAGAAGCGGTAGATGCGTCGGGCGGGGATCACCCCGATCACCACCCCGCGACGGCCACGAGCATTATGAGGCCAAATTCATCTGGAGAGGCGTACCGATACCCAGCAGCAGGCCTCCGGCGTTTTGCCGCTGGTGAGTGCAAGCTTGCAATCGAAATCGCGAGCTGAACGATCATGTGAGCAGACCCGCACGATTGATGTCGGTCAGCTCGAGAGTACGGTCGAACAGCGGGGCCAGCGCCGCGTCGTGGCTCACGAAGATCAGCACCGAGCGCGCGCGCTCGCATTCTCGGAACAGCAGCTCGATGAACGCGGTTCGGCGATCGGCATCGAGCGAGGACGTGGGTTCGTCCGCGATGATGAGCTCCGGCGCGCCGATCAACGCACGCGCAGCAGCGACTCTCTGTTGCTGGCCCACGGACAGCTCGGTGACCGGGCGCCGGAGCATGTCCGCAGACGCCATATCGAGATGTTCGAGCAGGCGCACAGCCTCAGCTTCCGCAGCGCGCCCAATTCGCGCCCGGCGACGCTCGGAGAACCCGCAAGGCAACGTGACGTTCTCCACCACCGATAGATACGGCAGCAGATTGAACATCTGAAAGATGAAGCCGATATGGTCGGCTCTGAAGCGATCGCGCTGCACGCCACTCAGCGTCGTTAGATCTTGACCGAGTACGCAGAGCGCACCTTCATCGGGCGTGACCACTCCGGCGATCAGACTGAGGAGCGTCGATTTCCCGCTG
Organism: Gammaproteobacteria bacterium; assembly: GCA_041499435.1. Classification (GTDB taxonomy): domain Bacteria; phylum Pseudomonadota; class Gammaproteobacteria; order Burkholderiales; family SHXO01; genus SHXO01. The sequence goes on along the minus strand of JBGQKF010000033.1, from coordinate 9,260 downwards.
CCGCTCGGTCCCCGCAGAAACACGCGCTCGCCGCGTGCAATGCGCAACGCTTCGATGTCGATAATCGGCGCGGATGCGTGCGGCCAGCCGAACCGGATCTTGGACAGCTCGACCACGTTGTCCTGCGGGTAGTCGAGGTCCCTGGATCTGGATGCGCGGCCAGCGCTGGCGGCGGAGCTTTCCACCGCAGTATGGTAACCACTTTGCATGCGCGCCGGTGGCGGACTGCCAGCTTGCCGGCAGGCCGCAGGAAAGCGTGGACGAGATGGCCAGGTCAGCCGGGCGAGTCAGACGCGGCCATCTCGATTCGAGCGCGTCCTTACTTGCTGCCGCCTTGGTGCTGAGCTTTCATGAAAGCATGAATCTCCTCGAGCGACACCGTGCCATCCTTGTCGGCATCGATGGCGTCGAAGTTCTTAGCCACGCGCGGCATCGCCTGGGCTTCCTCTTTAGTCAGCGTGCCGTCGTGGTCCTTATCAGCCTTTTCGAAAGCGGCCTTGCCTTTCTCGTACATTCCCTTCTTCATCCCTTTCATCGCCGCTTTCACTTCATCCAGCGAGACCGTGCCGTCCTTGTCAGTGTCGATCGCATCGAAGTTCTTGGCCACCCGCGGCATCGCCTTGGCTTCCTCCTTCGTGAGCGTGCCGTCGCCGTCCTTGTCCGCCTTTTTGAACGCAGCCTCCATCTTTGCTTCGTGATCATCGGCCAGTGCCGCACGCGGTGCGATGAACGCCGCGCTGAGCGCCAGGGTAGCGGCCAGTACAGTGAGCTTGAGCATAGTCACCTCCGTTGAAAGTTGCAGCTAGACATGTGATGGAACGCGGGCCACGCGTTCGAAGCGACCAACGGCACGATCTTAGCACGTTGCCCCAGGCAAACCCTTACGGCCGCGGTGCGCTACCCGACTGGATCCCTGCCCGGGAGAACGGTATTAGCCTGGATAAATAGACTTTCCCCCAGCAAATTGCGGCGCGGATTGACGCAGTAGGGCTAAGTCCGCGCGCACGGGGTTGCGACTGGGCGGCAATAGGCCGGCACAGCGTTTGCGTAGCGTTTTGTCATGCTTGTCAATTGTGAATCATCTATGTGGTTGCGCAGCCTCGCTCTCGCCGTCGCTTGCTTTCTGAGTGCGGTGCGACCGGCATTCGCCGATGCCAGCGCCAACCGGCTCGAGCATCTGCATCACGCCACCATCAGCGTCGCCCACGCGATGAGCACCGCCCAGCTTCTCGGTCACGCGCTCGCCAAGCGTGCCATCGGCCGATCGGAAAACCAGTTTCAGCGCGATCTCAACAACTGCGAAAGCCTCGGCGCGATCAACTTCGGCGAGGCCCGCTGGCGTTTGCAGGCGGTCGATGCCGGCGCCAAGCTGGAAGAGCTCGCCAACGCGGAAAAACTGTTCGGGATATTGCTGGAAGCAGCCCGGCAATGGAACGGTACCGCCGAGGAATGCCTTCGATGTCATGGAAGCGATCGGCGTGCTGAGCTACCAGCTCGACAGATTGTCGGTGGGCATCGGGCGCATGAGCGACGATGAGCTTGCAGCATTGCTTCAACGCGGAGCGAGTGCCACCTCGCAACCATCGACCTCAGCCAGCGCGGTGTCGAGCAACCCGAAAGACATCCCTGAGTCCTCCCCGTCCCGCCCGCGCAACATGGCGTGGCGCCTCGACGATCAGAATCCGTAGCGAAATTCGCTTCCCGCCACTGAATTCGGCCGTTCCCTGAACTCCGAAGCATTGTTGATCGCGACGAGCCACACGCCCGTATACAATCTCGCGCGTGCTAGCCTGGATAATTCATGAAGACGCCCCCGTCTGCACACCATGGCTGTATCAGAGGTTCGAATAATGCAGAAGACATCTGCTCGCATGTTGCGTGCGCTCGTCGCATTGCTGTGCGTCGCCATCGCCCAGTTTGTGTTCGCGCAAGATCCGGAGGAAAAAGAGCGCTACAAACGCGAAGCGATCGATCGCGTGGTGGAAAGCCACGACACCACGCTGATGCTGGGCGGGGGCAGGCTGATGATCAAGCAGGCCGCGGTGCGCAGCGCGCGCAAGCTGCTGCGGGAATGGGGCCAGGAGGCGGGCTTGAGAGGCGAGTGGTGGGACGATGCGCCCGAGTATCGCGCGGCGAAGGCGGAGCTGCTCGCGCTTGCCGATGCGACGATCCAACGCAGGTACGCCTCAGGGGCCTGGCTCAAAGAAGTCTGGTACGAGTACACGGCAAAAGAGCTGAACGGGGAAGAAGCCGACCGCGTCGCCGAGGTGTTTAAAACCGAAGGCGGGCGCAAGACGCGCATGCTGATGGACTGGTATCTGGGCGAGATGATCTTGTTCAATTACACGTTCACCGACCGCTTCGAATACGAGCTGGCCGATGCCGAGCGCGAGCTCAAGGCCTTGCAGATCGAGGCGCAGAAGCGCCTTCCGCGTGAGGATGTCGAATTCACCAGCCGGTATCCCGAGGCGTTTCAGTTTCTGGGCTGCCCGCCTGAGAGCCGCTATTGTCCGGGCCCGAAATACTGGAAGATGCTGATCTATCCGTTGATGGGAGAGGTGATCCGCTACGTCGATGGCGTGAGCGCGGATATCGAGGCGCAGATGCGCGCGAAGCGGCCTGCCGTGCAGGCCTACATCGACGCATTCAAGGCAAAGCAGAAGCGTTGAATGGAACGGCAGCCCTGACTCCGAGCATCAACGGTTGCGCAAACCCACCACCGCCTCGATCTCGATCTTCATCCCCGGCACCACCAGCTCGTCGATACCGACCAGCGTGCTCGCGGGACGAGCGGTCCCGAAGAACTCCTGACGCACCGGATTGATGAGCGGACGGTCGCGCACATCGGTGAGAAACACGGTGACCTTCAGCACATCGGTGAATGTCGCACCCGCGGCGTCGAGAATCTCCTTCATGTTCTCGAATACCTTGCGCGCCTGCGCTACGACATCTTCGCTCACCAGGCGTGCGTCTTTATCGAGCGGGGCGACCCCGGATACGAACAGCAGATCGCCCCAGCGCACCGCATCGGTATAGTGACTGACCGGCTCGTGAAGGGTTTTGACACGAAACTCTTGTCTGCGCTGCTCGGCCATGTGAACTCCTTACCTTAGAGAGTGGAGAGATAGTGCACGATCGCCTTGATCTGATCGTCGGTCAGGTCCTTGGCCATCGGCGCCATGGTGCCATTGTCGTTGGTGCGCACGCCGTCGCGGAAATCTTTGAGCTGCTTGACGGTGTAGTTGTACTGCTGGCGCGTGACGCGGGGAAATTCGGCGACACCCTTGAAGTTCGACTGATGGCAGGCCACGCACTTCAAGTCCTGCGTGAGCTTCCTGCCCTCTTCAGCCTTTGCGGGATCCGGTGTGAACGAAGCGCGTTGCGGATTCTGAATGGAAAAATACTCCGCGACGTCCTGCATGTCCTGATCCGTCATGAATCCAATCATGGGCGACATCACTACGCTCTTGCGCTTGCCTTCTTTGAAGTCCTTCATCTGTTTGTACAGATACGGCGCGGTCTGGCCCGCAAGATTGGGATACGCAGCGGCTGCCGAGTTGCCATCGTTGCCGTGACATGTCGTACACGACGCGGTTTTCTTCTCACCTGCGGCCGCGTCCGCGAACACCGGCGTAGCGATCGCGCACGCCAGCAATGCCAACAAAACTCTCGTCATCTTCTCTTCTCTGGAATGATTGGGATCATTGCCGGATCGCAGCCCGGCACCCACTTGAAAGTTCCGACCCCGTGTGTTGCGCGTGGTTTGCCACCACGCCCCCCTGGCGGCGGACAGTTCTCCTCCGCGGGCGGATTATATCGAAGCCGTACAGATGATAAAAATCGATGATCGGTCGAGCGTTTCAGCGACGGTGTTGCAGTGCAACGAATCAGGCGCGCGCAGTTACGTCGTGAAGCCGGGAATGCCACGGCACACCGCGCAGGAGAAACTCCATCTGAACAGCCAGAATCCTGTGGTTGGACAAGGTAAGTGCCTCATGCCAATTGGGTACGTATGGAACATATAGCAACAGCATGCGCATCTCTCGCCGGAGATCTGAGCACTGGATTCAGGTTGCTCGGCGTCGCGAAATTGCAACTCAATGAGCCAGCAAGCGGCTCTGAGCCGACTTCCACCGTGAGCCTTGCTGTTTGGTGCAACGGAGAGTAGTGTCATTTGCCCGCATATCATTGTCTTGCGGGTGGGGAGGGCCGGATGCAGTGCCCGCAGTGCAAGCACGATAACCCGCCGCAATCGAGGTTTTGCCTGGAGTGTGGGTCCCGATTGGCATTGAAGTGTCCGTCCTGCCAGGCGGATCTCCCCAGCGGTGCGAAGTTCTGCAACGAGTGTGGCACGCCAGTGACCGGTACCAAAGCCGCCCCGACGCCAACACCGTCGCGGCCTTCCCCCGGATCCCAACCCTTCGCCTCACCCGAAACCTACACGCCTAAGCATCTTGCCGAAAAGATCCTGACATCCAAAAGCGCGCTCGAGGGAGAGCGTAAGCAAGTCACCGTGCTGTTTGCGGACATCTCGGGGTTCACCTCGCTCTCCGAGCAGGTTGACCCCGAAGACGTACACGCTCTGATGAGGAGAATTTTTGAGCTGATGCTCGCTGAAGTGCATCGATATGAAGGCACAGTGAATCAATTTCTAGGCGACGGCATCATGGCGCTGTTCGGCGCGCCCATCGCTCACGAGGACCATGCCCATCGCGCGCTGCGCGCAGCCCTCGGCATCCGCAAAGTGCTTGACGAATACCAAAGCGAGCTCCAGCAAAAGCGCGGGGTGCGCTTCCAGATGCGCCAAGGCCTCAATACCGGCCTCGTCGTGGTCGGTAGCATCGGCAGCGATCTGCGCATGGACTACACCGCAGTAGGCGACACGACAAATGTGGCAGCGCGGCTCCAGCAAACCGCAGACCCAGGACGCATCGTGATCGCGGAGGCAACGCATCGGCTGATCGAAGGCTACTTTCACACCCGCTCTCTTGGCGCGTTGACACTCAAAGGCAAAGCCGAAGCCGTCGAGGCGTGGGAAGTGATCTCGGCGCGCGCGGCCCGCACGCGGCTGGATGTGGAAGCCGAGCGCGGCCTGACCCAGTTCGTGAGCCGAGAGCGTGAGTTGCGAATACTCATGGACGCCTTCGAGCAGGCCAAAGCCGGCGAGGGGCAAGTCGTGTTCATTACCGGCGAGCCCGGCATCGGCAAGTCTCGCTTGCTGCACGAGTTCCACCGCCGCATCGGTGCGCAGGCCACCTGGGTAGAAGGGCGCTCAATGTCATTTGGCCAATCGATCGCCTTTCATCCCTTGATCGATCTGATGAAGCGCAGCTTTCGGATCGAGGAAGGCGACAACGAAGGCACGATCATCAAGAAGATCCAGCACAGCGTGCTGCTGCTGGGCGAGGATCTCAGACCCACCCTGCCCTACCTGCGCGCCTTCCTGTCGGTGGATCCAGGCGATCCAGCGGTGGTGGCTATGGAGCCGCGCGAGCGCAGGGCGGGCATCTTCGAGGCCGCGCGACGACTCCATCTGCGCGCGGCCGAGGTCCATCCACAGGTGATCGTGTTCGAAGATCTGCACTGGATGGACAAGGCGACCGAAGAATACCTGCTGTTTGTAGCCGACAGTATTCCGACCAGCCGTTCCCTTTTACTGTTTACTTACCGCCCGGGATACACCCATCCATTCGGAGAACGCACCTACCACACGCGAATTGCGCTCAACATGCTCTCCCAGAAAGATAGCGTGGCGATGGCCAAGGCCGTGCTGGCCGCTGGCAGCCTGCCGGAGGACCTCATCACGTTGATCTTCCACAAGGCCGAGGGCAATCCGTTCTATGTCGAGGAGATGGTCAAGTCGCTGCAGGAGCTCGGGCTCATTCGCCAGTCGCCCGATGGCAGCTATGCATTGGCCAAGCGGCTCGACGAGATCGTGATTCCGGACACCATCCAGGGCGTGATCATGTCGCGCATCGACCGGCTCGACGATGCACCGAAGAAAACTCTACAACTGGCCTCGGTCATCGGCCGGGAGTTCACGCGCCGCCTGCTCGATCGCATCGGTGAGATCGGCGGGCGAAACGACGAGTTCGTGCGTGAGCTCAAGGCGATCGAGTTGATCTACGAAAAGAGTGGATCGCTCGAGCTCGCCTACATGTTCAAGCACGCGCTCACTCACGACGTCGCGTATAACTCGCTGCTCATCCAGCGGCGCAAGGAGCTTCATCGCGCCATCGGACTGGCGATCGAGGAGTTGTATGCGGGCCGGCTGTCTGAACATTACGAAGTGCTGGCGCACCACTTCTCGAAGGCCGAGGATTGGGCAAAGGCCCTGGAGTATCTGACCAAGGCGGCGGAAAAAAGCCGCCAGAGCCTTTGCCAACCTGGAGGCTGTCGCGTTATATGACCAGGCCCTGGTCGCGCTGAGTCATCTCGAAGAGAGTCGTGAGACGGTCGAGAAGGCGATCGATCTGCGGCTTGGCCTGCGCAATGCCCTTCACCCGCTCGGTGAGTTTGATCGGTATCTTGCCTGTCTGCACGAAGCCAGAGACCTCGCCGAAGGGTTGGGAGATCGACGCCGACTGGGATGGGCGCTTGCGTACCTGGCCCATGTGTATACCAACATGGGCGACTACGATCGTGCGATCGCATCCGGTGAGGGTGCATTGGTCGAGCCTGTGGGCGAACTCGGGATTCGGGTAGTGGGGGGCGTGTACCTTGGTGCTGCGTATCATTACTCGGGCGATTATCCGCAGGCGATCGACTGTTATAGGCGGACCCTCGCGTCTTTGGAGGGGCAACCCGTTCAGGAGCGTTTCGGGTTAGTAGCGCTGGCTTCGGTACTCACGAGGGCCTACTTGACTATGTCCCTCGCCGAAGTAGGCCAGCTTGCTGATGGGCGTGCTTATGGCAAAGAAGCAGTTCGCATCGCAGAGGCTGCCAATCATCCCTACAGTCAGATCTGGGCCAAGACCTGGCTAGGGTATCTATATCTCCGCAGCGGTGATCCGGCGATAGAAATCTTGCAGCACGCGCTCGCGCTTTGCGAAGAGACGGGTACGCGGATCGGGTTCCCGCTGGCCGCCGCGTATCTGGGTTCCGCTTATGCACAGGCCGACCGTCTGGACGAAGCGATTCCATTGTTGGAGCAAGCGGTGGATGCGGCCATCCCGATCGGGGTCGCGCTGGCTCAGGCGCTGCGCCTCAGTCTGTTGAGCGAGGCATATTTGCACGCCGGACGAACGCCTGACGCACTAGAAGCTGCAGATCGCGCGCTCGCTCTTTCGCGAGAGCATAAAGAGCGAGGGCATGAGGCATGGACACTAAGACTTTTGGGCGAGATCCACGGAAGTTACGATCCCCCCAAGTTTGAAACCGCACACGCATTCTACAGTCAGGCGATTGCTCTGGCGGACAAGCTTGGAATGTGTCCGCTTGTGGGTCATTGCGAGGTCGGGCTCGCCAGACTGTACCGGCGTGCCGGAGACCACAAGCAAGCTAAGCTACATCTGGACGCGGCAACTCGGATCTATCGAGAGATCGGCGCAGCATTTTGGCTGACCAATGCCGAAGCATCAATTGGGGCATTGGTCACGGCGCGACCATGAGCTTGCGCCAGGGTTGCCTGTCCGGATCGTTCCTGTCGGCCAAGGGAGGAAAACATGGACGGCCTGCTCGAAAAGTCGGCGATGCGGAAGATTTATCTACGGCTGCTTCCGTTCGCCTTCATCACGTACAGCCTCTGCTACATCGACCGGATCAACGCCACCTTCGCCGGACTGACGATGCGCGGCGATCTCAATATGTCGGCTACCGCCTACGGCTTCGCGGTCGGCACGTTCTACTGGGGCTATTTCATCTTCGAAGTACCCAGCAACCTCATCATGGAGAAGGTCGGCGCGCGCCTGTGGATAGCGCGCATCATGATCACCTGGGGCGTCATCGCCGCCTTAACGGCCTTGTCCACCGGAACGACAAGCTTCGCCATCATCCGCTTCCTGCTGGGTGTCGCGGAGGCCGGGTTCTTCCCCGGCATGGTGCTTTACTTCACCTACTGGTTCCCCGCCCACCATCACGCCCGCATCGTGTCCGGTCTCCTGGCCGGGTTTGTCGTGGCGGTCGCGGGCGGCGCGCCAATTTCCACCGCCCTGTTGAGCCTCGACGGCATGTTCAACCTGCGCGGCTGGCAAATCATGTACATCGCCGAGGGAATCCCGACCGTCATCGCCGGGTTCGCGACTCTGTTCATCATGACCGACAAACCGGAACAGGCGAAATTCCTCACCGCCGAGGAGAAGGCCTGGCTGACCGCAAAGCTCGCGTCCGAGCGGCAGGCCAAGGAAGCGGTACGGACATTCGGTGTCTGGGCAGGACTGTTCAATCCAAAAGTCCTGCTTCTGGCGCTCAACTATTTTGGGATCGTGACCGCCAGTCTCGGCATGCTGTTCTTCATCCCTCAGATCATCAAGTCGATCGGTGTCACCAGCAACATGACCGTCGGCTGGCTGACCATGCTGCCCTATATTTGCGGCGGCATCTCGCTCGTCGTCTGGGGGCGTATCTCGGACCGGATGAAGGAGCGGCGCTGGAACCTGCTGGCTGCATGCATCGTGTCGACAGCGGGTCTGGTAATCGCCGGCATGACTATGGGGAGCTGGTGGGCCCTCGCCGGAATGTCGATCGCGGCGATCGGATTCTACGGTTCGAAAGGTCCGTTCTGGGCGATGCCGCCGATGTTCCTGACCGGCACGGCTGCCGCGGCCTCGCTGGCCTGGATCAACTGCATCGGCAACCTCGGCGGCTTCTTCGGTCCCTGGTATGTCGGGGTGGTGAAGGACCTGACCGGCAGCTTCGCGGGTGGGTTATTCGGGCTCGCGCTGCTGGGGTTGGTCGCCGCGACGGTCGCGGCGTTCTGCCTGCATATCCCCGATGCGACGAAGGATGCGCAGACGGTCCCCGCCGCCGCCGGGTCGCCGGCGGCCTGACAATCGATCCTTGCCCCTTCCGTACCGACTGCACGGGAGGTGCGGACCTAACGGCAAGATCGCTTTTCAGCAGGCGGTAGATACTCGTCAGCGGCTCATCAACCCGCCGAACCGCACCCACGCCTTGCCGTCGAAGCGCACTAGCTGGACTTGCTTGATGGGATAGAAGTCGGTCGGGCTCGTGTTGATGCGGATGCCGGGCAGCAGCCCGGGCACTTCGAGATCCTTTAAGTTCGCAGCCTGGCGCATGACGTTCTCGCGTGTGAGATCATC
>JBGQKF010000032.1:0-18356 GCA_041499435.1 Gammaproteobacteria bacterium | reverse complement strand
CCTTAGGCAGTCCCAACTCGCGCAGCACGTTGGAAAATCCAAAACCATGCACCAGACCGAACAAGAAGCTCACGGCCCAGCGATGCGACACCGCCTTGCGCATGAACAGATTTTCGGCCGCTACGTAGGCGATCGACAGGGCAATGGTCGCTTCCACCAATTGCTCAGGCAGCATGACGACATTCAGTGCGGCCAGCGCCAATGTGATGCTGTGCGCAATGGTAAAGGCCGTGATGATCTTGAACAGCGACCATAGATTCCCACCGCCGAGAATCAGGGCCAGCAGGAACAGCAGGTGATCGTAACCGGTGAGGATGTGCTCGATGCCGAGTACGAAAAAGCTGCCTGCGCCGCGTGGCACGGTGGCTGCGGCGACCTCCACGCGCAGTTCACGGGCCTGCGTCATGAAGACGAATTGTTGACTGCCGCCCGGCCACTGCACGTTCGCGATGGTGTGGTATTGCGCGCCCATCAAATCGAACAGGTTGTCGCGGATTTCCAGCGTGCGCGGAGCCTCTGCGCAAGCGTAGCGCACATCCAGGGTTACGAGCGCACCTTCATGCGCTGGCGGCGTCAACGCCGGCGTTGCCGGCGTGCAGGCTTTGCCATTGCTGGTGATGGCGATCTTCTCCGGCACCGCCTTGAGGAGCGGGGAATAGTCCACGGGTGCACCGGGTTGCCCCAGGTCCACGCCCGCAGCACCCTGCGGGTTTGCAGCCGAGACCGCGAGCAGCAGATGATAGTTGACCGATTGTCCGTCGACGCTGATGGTCGCGAGACCCTTGTCGACCGTGTGAGCCGACGCAACCGAGATGGCCAGGGAGGCGGCAAGGGCGGCGCCGAAGCGAAGCAAGCGTTGCATATAGGAGTCTTAGTCGTTGCGATCAACGTATCCCGGTTCGCGCTCGCGTCCCATTCTCAGCTGGGGGTGCGTAGTACCAGCGCGAGGCCGTGCTAACGCGCGGCGCCCGCCGCTGCGGGCTGCGCAATCGGTGCTGGCGGTCCACCTGCTGCAGCGGGCCCAGCAACCGCTTCGATCAGCCGGGTCAAGTTGTCGATCTGGTAGTTGGCGATTGTTACCACCTGTGATTTCCCGACCGGGAGGATATACCGGCTGTACTTGTCAGGTGCGACATCTCCTACGGCGTACTGTGCCAATGGCTGCAGTTCCTTCGGCCGGTACGCGAGGATTACCATCTTCGGCGTCGCCACGCCAAGCTCCTTCCCACCATCTTGCAGGGGGAGCTCGCGCTCCATGCGCGCGCGGTCGAACCCTGCAAACGCCGTTGCAATCCGCGCTGCCATGGCGGGATCGGCCTGGTGCGTGTGGCCTGGCTGCGCTGGTAGGTGCGCGCCATGGTAAAACCATGTGCCGTTGGCATCGCGCTCGAAGCGGTGTACGGCACCCCCGTAAGCAATCTCGATTGCACCGACTTGTTCGATCGGAACCGGCAGCAGCAGGCGCGGATCGCGCCCGGGCCCGCTGCCTGGAGAGATCGCCGCCGCACGATCCCGCATCTCTATCGTCACGATTGCTCCGATCAGCAGCAGCAGCATGCCCCAGACAGCGACCAGCCTTGGGCTCATCCGGCGTGCGCTCAACGCTGTCTCCACCACACAGCGATGCCCACCAGCGCCATCAGCGCTGGAATCAGCACGAGCGACAGGAAGAAAGTGCCCTTCATCTGCCGATTGGTGAGATTGACGCGGGGCAGATCATAGGTGCGCGGCTCGATGCCGATGAGGTTCTCCTGCGCTGCCAGGTAATTCACCGTGTTCAGGAACAGTTTGCCGTTGCCCATGATGTGAAAGAACGAGTTGGTGGCGAAGTCCGAATCGCCTATGATCGCCACGCGCGATTTGCTTGTGAACTTTGGCGCCTTGTCGCCCTTTGCGCCTGCTTCCGTGAGCGGCTTCTCGCCGCGCAACTCGCGCAGCACCGCTTCGGCGGGCGCTACGAACTCCGGTTTCCGGTTGGCCACGACCATGATCATGGCCGGCCCGGGCTTGTCCTTCGCCGGATTGAATTCAGCCTTCTCGCGATTGGTCCCGGCGTAGCTCTCTTTGGAGGAGTTGATGATCGGCCTGACCGAGACGCCGGGCACGGGCTGCGCCGTAGGCGACAACGAGCGCGCACCGGGAAAGAAGGTGAGCGGCAGGTCGCGTGTTATTTCATGCCTGTTATAGTCGGTTACAGCAGGTGCGGACACGTCGGTCCAGAAGTGGCTGGCCGAGTCGATCACCATGGTGTCGTCCAGCACCACGCCGAACTCCTCGACGATCGGTTCCAGACCGGTCTGGATGAATGGGTCGAGCATGAACAGCGCATTGCCACCGTTGGCCAGGTAACGGTCGATGGCCTGCACTTCGCCGGGGAGCAGAGTTGTTCTGGGCCCGGCGACGATCAGGATGTTGCACTTGGAAAGCGAGTTGTCCGCCTTCATGAGCAGCACCTTCTCGACCGTGTAATTCATCGTTTCCAGGCCGTGACGCGCCTTCGCGATGCCGTGCCGCTCATGCAGAATAGTCTGCGTGCCGAGGCCGTGCGAATGTCCGGCTGTGCCTTCGGTATGGTCGTGAGACTCGAGGCTGAACGGGTCGGGCTCGCCGTGGCCGTCCAGGAAGCAGGCCACCTGCTGCACGCCACGCGAAATGCGCAGGATGGCGTTTGCGATGTCGGTTTCGCTGGGCCCGCTGATCTGCAGACGTCGCCCTTCGCTTTCCATGATCGCGGTGCCGGCGAATTCCACCCCTCGCATCCGGGCCTGGGCTGGATTGAGCATCGGATCGAAAAATTCGAGGGTGACTTTGCCGTTCGAGTTGTCGGCGAACAGTTGATAGAGCTCGACCGTTTCCCGCATCATGGGATCGTGGAAGAACGTCACATGCACCGGCTTCTCGAGCCGCTTGAGCATCTGCTTAGTCTGGTCCGACAGCGAGTACAGCCCGGTCGTCGTCATGTCGACGCGCACCGGGAAGAGGGTGGAAAGATAGGCGAGCGCCACCAACACGCCGATGACGCCCACTGTGTATAGCGCGATCTCGCCGCGCCGCTGCCGTATCATCGCGCCCAGTTCGCCGCGCAGCGAAAAGACGCCCCACGCGAACAGCCCGAGGCCCAAGACGCCAACGACGGCAGGCCACGCTACGGTGTCCGTACCGATCGCACGGATCGAACCGGCCGTCGCGAGCAGTCCGATGCCCGCGAGCAGAATCAGAACTGAACGGAAGGAACGCTCCATATCAACGCCGCCACTGCAGATAGCTGATATTCAAAGTCAGGGCGATGGCGCTGACGATCAGATAAAACGTCACCGCTTCGCTGCGTATCAAGCCGCTGACGAAATCGCCGAAGTGCTGCGAGAACGAGAGATAACCGAACAGGCCGCGGAGGATGTAATCGCTTTGGAAGCTCTGCAGGTGGCCGACGAACCAGAAGCCGAGCAGGACGGGCACAGTAATCAGCGCGGCGATGATCTGGTTCTGCACCAGCGAAGAGAAGAATTGACCGATAGCGAGCGAGGCCAAGCCCAGCAGCAGGAAGCCGATGTAGCCGGACAGGATCGTCTTCGTCTCCGGGTTGCCATAGAGGTAGAGCGGGATCAGGTTGATGGCCGTCGCGGCCGTCATCAGGAGGAAAATCGTCGCCGCCCCCAGGTACTTGCCGAGCACGATCTGCCGCGGCGTGAGCGGCAGAGTCATCAGGAGCTCCATGGTGCGTCCGGTGTATTCTCCTGCGAACAGGCGCATCGTGATGACCGGGATGAGCATCAGCAGCAGCGCCCCCATGTTCTGGAACGTCTCGTTCATGGTGCCGATGCCGGTCATGAAGACGTTGTAGAGGAAGAAGTAACCGGTGCCCAGCAGGAACACCGACACCACGAAGTAGGCGATCGGGGAGCGGAAGTACGTCTGCACTTCCTTGCGGTAGATGGCAAGCATGCCGTTCATGCGGCCTTTCCTTGGGTCGTATCGCCCACGTAACGCAGGAAAATGTTCTCGAGCGTCGGTTGCTGGCGTTCCAGTCTGTGTAGATCCCAGCGGCTTGCCACTGCACGCGCAATGCGTGCCTCGACGCCCTCCCGGGCATCCACCTGACATTCGACGGTTTGTACAGCGTCGTTGCCGGGCGTTGGGTGCACGATCGCGCCGCGGACACCGTCGACAGCAAGCAGGGCGTCGCGCAGGGGCTCCGTCGGCGCAGTTACTTCGAGACGCACGCTGTTGGCTTGTTCCGAGGCTTTCTGCAAGCTGGCAGGCGAGTCGATCGCGAGCAGCCGCCCCTGATTGATGATCGCCACGCGCCGGCAGATCAAAGTCACTTCCGGGAGGATGTGGGTGCTCAGCAATACCGCGTGGCTCTCGCCGAATGCGCGGATCACTTCGCGCGCCTCCTGGATCTGTCCCGGGTCCAGCCCTGCGGTCGGCTCGTCGAGCAGGAGCACTTCCGGTTTGCCGAGCAGCGCCTGGGCAAGGCCGACTCGCTGGCGGTAGCCCTTCGACAGCTTGTAGATCTCGTGCCGCACGACGCTCTCCAGTCGGCACGAGCTGATGACGCGGTCCAGCTCGCTTGGAATCTCGCGCGAGGGGACGCCTTTCGCCTTAGCAACAAACCGCAGGTAGGCGGAAACGTCGAGCACGTCATAGAGCGGCGGCTGCTCAGGCAGGTAGCCGAGCTTGCGCGCAGCGTCCTCGTTCTGCGTCGCCATGTCGAAGCCGGCAACGGTCACGCGTCCCGACGTGGCTGTCGTATACCCGGCGATCATCCGCATCGTCGTGGTCTTGCCCGCGCCATTGGGCCCCAGGAAGCCTACGATCTCCCCTTTGCCGACAGTGAACGAGACGTCGTGGATGATCGTTCTGGAGCCATATCGCTTCGAGACGGATTCGAGTGCGATCATGTGAGACCGGCTATGAGAGTTATTGCGCTGATAAATGAAGAACCCCCCACGAGGGGGGGCTCTTCGAGACGGGAACAACCGGGACTTACTTATACCACTTGTTACCCTTGGCGGCGAACTGGTCCTGATCGTGCGCCATGAAGATCTGGGCGCCTTCGATGTCGCGCATGAACTTGAGGCGGTTCAGCGAGTTGGTGTAATCCTGCACGCTGTAGTTGAGGCCCGCGGGATAGCCGTCCAGGTTTTCCTGCATCCAGATCGCGTCTTGCGACAGAATCAGGGTGCCGCTGCCGGCGGTCTTCACCTTGACCGACTGATGGCCCAGGGTATGCCCCGGGGTCGTCAGGATCACCACGCTGCCGTCGCCGAACAGGTCGTAGTCGCCATTGAGTTCCAGGTAGTTGAACTCACGCGCTGCCATCAGGTCGGCCATCACGAAGGTTCCGGGAGTGCTGCGGCCCTGGAACTTCTCCGGCCACCAGCCCTGATACAGTTCCTTCTTCTGCATGACGTGAATCGCGTTGGGGAACATCGCGATGTTGCCGACGTGGTCCAAATGGGTGTGCGAGGTGATTACTATCTTGACCTTGTCGGCTGAAAACCCGACCTTCTGCAACTGCTGGTCGATCACGTCGGCACGTGTCTGGCTGGGCTTGAGGAAGTCGCAGAGGCCCGCTGCCCAATAGCTCTTGCAGTTGCCATCGGAGACCGCGACGTTGTTCCCGGTGTCGAACACCACCAGACCCTTCGGGTGGTCGATGATCCACATGCTGACCGGGATGGTAATGTCGCGCTGCTTCTCCTTCGGAACCGTGGGGATCAGGCCAGTGATCGGGAATGGGCCGAACTTCCCGCTGGTCGTCCAGTAGACACCTTTTACCGTCTGCGCCGATGCCACTGTCGAGCCGGCCAACATGGCCATGCCCACCAAGGTGGCAGCAATCCCTGCTTTTTTCATTAGTCTCTCCTCACTAAAATGGGTCCTGACACACTCACTTGCACGGGTTCTTCGTTGTCTGAGCCATTGATTACCCGCCCTCTGCCCGGCTCGGGATTTCCCAAGTCTTCCCGGACAACATTCTTACACGCGCTTGCTTGCTGACGAATTTCAACTGCCGCGTGGCCCGACTAAAACATCTGGCGACCGCAATCTGCTACCGTTCGCAAGGATATGGGAAGGAGCGCCTACTTGTAAAGCACGACTATGGCCAGGCGAGCCGCCCCTTATGCCGATCAATTTCTGTAACGCAGAAAGGAGGAGCTGTAGCGTTGCCATAATCGACTATAAGCGGCGCGGCAATGTCATTAGCGAGGTCTGATTGTGCCCAACTGCGACTGCGGGACCAGCGTAGCTCGAGGCTGACTGGATTTTGGCTGTCGGATTTTGGCTTGCCCAGTCGGATGCTAATGTGGTATAAGGCTCGGTTTTCCCAACACTATTAGATTCATGAGGTTTTGTTATGGCTCGAGTATGTCAGGTGACCGGCAAGAAGCCAGCAAATGGCAATCACGTCTCCCACGCGAACAACAAGACGAAGCGGCGCTTTTTGCCCAATTTGCAGTCCAAGCGATTCTGGGTCGAAAGCGAGAACCGCTGGGTGCGGCTGCGTGTGAGCCATGCGGGGCTGCGTACCATCGACAAGAAGGGTATCGAGGTGGTGCTGGCCGATCTGCGCGCTTCTGGCGTCAAGGTCTAGCCATACCAATGCGTGATATCAGCTCAAGGAGTCTGCCGTGAGAGAGAAGATCAAGCTCGAGTCCACCGCCGGGACCGGACATTTCTACACCACGACCAAGAACAAGCGAACCATGCCCGATAAGATGGAGATCAAGAAGTTCGATCCCGTGGCGCGCAAGCACGTGGTGTACAAAGAGACCAAACTCAAGTAAGAGGCGGGGTGCGCTTCGCGTCCGCCGAGGGTAAAGAAAAAGGGCCTGCATCTGCAGGCCCTTTTGCGTTGGATCTGTGCTTTGTTGATTTAAGCCGAAGCGTACCGGCGCAGCAGCTGCGAGAACTTCGCTAGCTGCACGATCTCGCTCTTCTCTGCGCGGTGGCACCAGTCTTCGAGCTGATGCAGCAGTTGCTCCTTCGATGCAGTCGAGCGTGCCCAGACTGCCGAGAGCTCCTGCCGCATGGCGTATACCGTAGCCAGCACCTTGCTGGTCTTCATCACCGCTTCCAGGCGCTCCCGTTCCTCTGCGCGCAGATCCTTCGCGTCCCGGTGCAGCCAACGCCTGAGCGCCCGACCGTCCACGGCATGACCGGCCCGTACCAGGCGCACCCGCTCCTCGGCCAGGGTCGCCTTCAGGGTGCGTGCGTAGCGCTGCACCACGTCGTAGCGGTGGGTGATCACGGCCTGCAGCGTCTGCAGGTCGCAGCGTGCCTTGTCCATGTCGAAGCGAATCTTCGGCGCGAGCTTCTTGACCTGCGCGAGGCCGAGCATCTTCAGCGTGCTGATGTAGGCCCAGCCGATGTCGAACTCGAACCATTTGCTCGACAGGCGTGCGGACGAAGCATACGCGTGGTGATTGTTGTGCAGCTCTTCTCCGCCGATCAGGATGCCCCAGGGAACAATGTTGGTGCTCGCATCCTCGGGCTGGAAGTTCCGGTATCCGGTGTGATGGCCCAGGCCATTGATCACGCCAGCGGCAAACACTGGAATCCAGGCCATCTGTACTGCCCAGATCGCCATGCCGGCAAAGCCGAACAAGGCCAGATCGATCACCATCATCAGCGCCACCCCCATCACGCTGTGCTTGGAGTAGAGGTTGCGCTCCATCCAGTCGTCGGGTGTGCCGTGCCCGTATTTGGCCAGAGTCTCGGGGTCGGCCGCGCCGATCCGATAGAGCTCGGTGCCTTCGAGCAGGACTTTGCGCAGTCCCACCACTTGCGGGCTGTGCGGGTCTTCCGGGGTCTCGCACTTGGCGTGGTGCTTGCGGTGTACCGCCGCCCATTCCTTGGTGACCATGCCGGTCGTGAGCCAGAGCCAGAAGCGGAAGAAATGGCTCACCAGCGGATGCAGCTCGAGGGCGCGGTGCGCCTGATAGCGATGCAGGTAAATGGTGACGCCTGCGATCGTGATGTGGGTGAGCGCGAGCGCTGCCAAAACATAGCCCCACCACGGTAAATGAACCAGCCCGGATCCCAGCTCGAAGATAAAATCCATAAAGGAGTGAGGTATTTAGCCCTGAAGTGTGCGCCGACCGCGCGAGGCTCGGCTGGAATTAGATTCTTCGACTCTTGGCGCGAAAGCTTGAGCCTTTCCGTTATGCGGCCTTATATATGGCCACAGTGCTCAGTATCAACTAAATTAGCAATTCTTGCGCGTTTAATTTAGCCTGCGAAACCAACGCATTCAACTCTCGGGCACGCAGGAAACCACCCCCTTCACCTCTACATTGTCGCCGTTCGCTGCTCGACCGTCTTGATCTATATCAAGGCGCGGCGGGCCGACGGGTGCAATCCGCTCACGCATCGAGCCTGGCTTTGCCGCCCTCGACGATGCGAATCTCCCGCTGCGGGAACGGAATGGCGATGCCGTTCGCCGCGAAGCTCTTCCACAGCGCGCGGTTGAGATCGGAGCGCAGATTACCCTTGCCCGCTTCCGGATCCTTGATCCAGGCGTAGAGCTCCAGGTCGATGCCGCTGTCGGCGAACGCTTTGAGCATGGCAAGCGGCGCCGGGTCGGTCAACACACGTGGATGCGCGCGTGCCGCCTCCTCCATGATCTTGAGAGCGAGATCCACGTCGGTTTGATAGCTGACCTGGATCGGAACGTCGACGCGCACGCGGCGATCGGTATAGGAATGGTTGATGACGATCGAAGTGATGACGTGCTCGTTCGGGATGATCGCTTCGGTGCCATCCTGACCCTTCAACACCAGATAGCGGGCGGTGAGGCGGGTGACTTCGCCGTAATACCCGTCGATGGTAACCAGTGCGCCAAGGCTGACCGAGCGATCGAGCAGCAGGGCGAAGCCGGACAAATAGTTGGCGGCGATCTTCTGCAGGCCGAAGCCGATGCCCACGCCGATTGCGCCGGAGAATACGGACAACACCGTGACGTCGATGCCGACGGCCGGCAAAGCGACCAGCACCGCCAGCAGGACCAGCACGGTTTTCATCAGCTTGGACAGCACCACGCGCAGATTGAGATCGAGCGCGCGCGCCGCCATCAAGCGCGCCTCGAGCAGCTTGCTGGCCCACAGTGCAACGAGGACCGTGATTGCGACCGATGCGATCCCCTGCACCACGGTCAACACCGAGATGCGCTGCGTGCCGATGCGAAATGCGATGCCATCGAGCAGGGCGAGCAACTCGGTGAGCGCGCCGGTGAGATACAACGCGAGCCCGATCCACACCGCCCAGGTGATGGTGCGCTCCCACGTGCGCAGCACGCTGCTCGGGGCGAAGGCATGGTGCAGGACATACATCGCTACGCGCACCAGCAGCAGCGAAGACAGCAGCGGGATCGCGGCGTTGAGCAGCGCGACTTCGGGCTGCCGGTAGCGCAGCAGCGCGCGGGCGATGGCCACCAGGATCAGCGCGCACAGCGGAAACAGCACCCGGCTCACGCCGCGCAGGCCGAGCTTGACCGCCACCGTCTGCTCGGGCGCGTGCTCGGGGTACGCTTCGATGCGCGAGCGCACCACCCGCGCGACCCACCAGGCGAGCACCAGGCTCACCAGCAGCGCGCCGACTTCCCACAGCACGTTTATGTTGTGGATGTCGTTTGCCAGATCGGCCAGCAGGCGGTGGATCTCGGCCTCGGCCTGTTTGCTTTCGGGGTTCACTTCGAAATACCGTTATTCGTGACTCGTGACCCGTGAATGGTGATTGGTGCGTATGCTACGAGCAAATACCGCTTTTGGCACGCGCTGCCGAGGATGGGCCGGGCTCTACCCGCTGCGCTCCATGACCGCCGCGAAAAAGCCATCCATCGCGTGCGTGTGGGGCAACACGCGGAAGTAGGGGCTGGTGTCCAGCTCGATGCCCTGGCTCTTCAAGACTGCGTGTGCTGGAGTCAGCACGAACATCGGATTCCGCTCGAGGAATTGTTCAGCGACCTGCTCGTTCTCTTCGCGCAACAGGCTGCACGTAGCGTACACCAGACGGCCGCCCGGCTTCACCAGACGCCCGGCTGATTGCAGGATCGCTGCCTGCTTGCGCATCATCTGCGCGATGCCATCGGCATGCTGACGCCATTTGAGATCCGGATTGCGGCGCAGAGTGCCGAATCCGCTGCAAGGGGCATCGACCAGCACGCGGTCGATCTTACCGTCCAGCCGGTGAATGCGCGCGTCGGTTTCGGTGTCGATGTGCTGCGGATGGATGTTGGACAAGCCCGAGCGTTTGAGCCGCGCCTTTAGATTCGCGAGCCGCCGATCCGAAGTGTCGAACGCGTAGAGGCGTCCCTCGGAATGCATCATCGCGCCCAGAGCCAGCGTCTTACCACCGGCCCCGGCGCAGAAATCCACGACCATTTGTCGGCGGCGAGGTGCGACCAGATAGCCGAGCAGCTGACTGCCCTCATCCTGCACTTCCACCTTGCCCGCCAGAAACAGCGGATGCTTCTGCAGCGCCGGCTTGCTCTGCAGTCGGATTCCGACCGGAGAGTACGCGGTGCTCTCAGCGCCGATGCCCTCTTTGGCGAGTTGTGCCAGCACTTCCTCGCGCGACGCGAGCACGGTATTGACCCGCAGATCCAGCGGCGCCTGCTGGAGCAGAGCGCGGGCGAGCGGTTCCAGCTCGGCGGAACCGTATTGCTCGAGCAGGCGTTCCCAGAGCCAGTCGGGCAGACTGAAGCGCACGGCGGGAGCCAGCTCCGATTGCGCCTGGCTGCGCAACTGCGCGAGCCAGGTTTCTTCCTCGCGGCGCAGAAGCGGGGCGAGCTCGCGGACGCTGATGCCGAATGCGACCGTCAAGCTCGCGAGCGCCAGCCGGCGCGTCGAGCGCTGCGCGCCCAGCTGCTCGAGCAGCCGCAGGTTGCGCAGCACCGCGAACGCCAGCTCGGCGACGAAGGCGCGGTCGTGCTGACCGAGCTCCGGGTGGCTGCGGAAGAAGCGCTTGAGCGTGCTGTCGGCGGGAGCGGCAAAGGTGAGCAGCTCCTGCAGCGCGGCCACCGCGGCCTCCAGCCGCGCTCGGGTCGGTTCCATCACCGCTCTTAGTGTGGTGAGACGCTGATGGCTTCGACCACGGAATCGAACGCAGTGCCGTCCTTCTCCGTGTAACGGATGCGTACCGGGAGATAGTTGCGCTCGGTAGCAAGCCACACGTCGAACTCGCGCTTGTCGTCGCCCTCCAGTACTTTTTTCACGTGCAGGGTAACGAAGTCGCCGAGCACGGTCTTGAGCGTTTCACGCCCCACGATAGCGTAGCGGTAGCTCGTCACCCGGCGACCGTCGGTGAGGTTGATATTGAGGTCCTTGTTTCCCGGCTGGAAGAACGCGAAGTTCCACGCGAAGCTGGTCGCGTCCCAGGTGTTGGGCGGCAGCGGTACAGTCTGCTTGGCTTCGCTCCCATCGCTGAGCTCTATCTCGTTGGCTTCCCAGTCGAACAGTGCGGAGCGCGTGGTCTTGCCGTTGCGCGATTCGACGAAGCTGCGCGGCCGCAGCCCTTCGCGGGTGATGCGGCCCTTGGCTTCACGCCGGAGGTTGAGTGGATAAAGGATGGCCGCCAGGCCGGCCGTTTTCGATTCGCTCACCACTGTGTAGTTCTTGCTATCGTGCTCGAAGACGTCGAGCCCTTCGCCGATCTTCATGGATCCCATCGAGACCCGATACTTGATCTCGATGTGTGCCGGGATCGGGGCAGCACGCGTGGGCGCGCCAACAAGGAGGATGGCAAGCGCGAGCGCGACGAGAAGGGGCTGTTTCATGAGGTCACCGGAGAGATGATGGAGCTCGACACCGGCGCTGCCCCGGTTACCACCACGCGGCCTGCGCTCATGTGCAAGCGCCCCTCGATGAACCAGCGCACAGCGTGCGGCAGGATCACGTGCTCCTGTTCCAGCACGCGCGCGGCCAGCGTCTGCTCGGAGTCGTGCGGCAGCACCGGCACCGCCGCTTGCACGATGATCGGGCCGTGGTCGAGCTGCGATGTGACGAAATGCACCGTGCATCCATGGATCTTGACGCCCTCCTCCAGCGCGCGCTGGTGCGTGTGCACGCCCGGGAAAGCCGGCAGTAGCGAAGGATGGATATTGATCACGCGCCCGGGAAAACGTTCCAGAAAGGACGCTCCGAGGATGCGCATGAATCCGGCGAGCACGATCAGATCCGGCTCGCGACGCGCGACGGCCTCGGCCAGTGCCGCATCGAAAGCAGCACGCTCGCTGAAGCGCACGTGGCTCACCAGTTCCGTGTCGATCCCGTGCTGCGTGGCGATCTGCAAACCCGCGGCGTTGGGCTCGTTGCTGATCACGGCGCTGATCTGAGCGGGCAGCCGCGCCTGCAGCAGCGCCTGCATGTTGCTGCCGCGGCCCGAGATCAGGATGACGATGCGTTTCATGCCGGCTATGCGATGCGCGTTTGCGCCTCGGCACCGATGCGCTTTGCGATGCGCCCAATGCGATAGACCGTCTCGCTGCAAGCCGTGAGTGATTGCAGCGCGCGCGCTCCATCGGCTTCCGCGACGATGACAACCATGCCGATGCCGCAGTTGAATACCCGGAACATCTCCTGATCGGCTACCCCACCGGTCCGCTGCAGCCATTCGAACAACGGCGGCCGCGGCCAGCTGTTGCGATCGATCTCGGCAACGGTGCTCTCCGGCAGTACGCGCGGAACATTTTCCAGCAGTCCCCCGCCGGTGATGTGCGCGAGGCCTTTCACGTCCACCTCGCGCATCAAAGCGAGCAAGGGCTTCACGTAGATGCGCGTGGGCGCGAGCAATGCATCGCCCAGTGTGCGGCCGTGGAAATCCGCCGTGAGCTCGGCACGCGAGCGTTGCAGAATGCGCCGGATCAACGAATAGCCATTCGAGTGCGGCCCGCTCGACGCGAGGCCCAGCACGACATCCCCGGCAACGATGCGTGCGCCATCGATGATGCGGTCTTTTTCGACCACGCCCACAGCGAATCCCGCCAGATCGTATTCGCCCTGCGGATACATTCCGGGCATCTCGGCGGTCTCTCCGCCGATCAGCGCGCAGCCGGCCTCTTCGCAGCCCAGCGCAATGCCTTTGATCACCTGCGTGGCGGTAGGCACATCGAGGTGCCCGCAGGCGAAATAATCGAGGAAGAACAGCGGCTCGGCGCCCTGCACGAGCACGTCGTTCACGCTCATCGCCACCAGGTCGATGCCCACGGTATCGTGGCGACCGAGCTCGAAAGCGAGCTTGAGCTTGGTGCCGACGCCATCAGTCCCTGACACCAGGACCGGTTGCTGGAAACGCTTGGGGATCTCGAACAGCGCCCCGAAGCCGCCGATGCCCGCCAGCACGCCTTCGCGCAGCGTGCGCTTGGCGAACGGCTTGATGTTCTCCACCAACTGGTCGCCGGCATCGATATCGACACCGGCGTCGCGGTAGGACAATCCCGGCTTTGCGGAAGGATCTTCGGTCATGGCGAGTGTGAGCGCCCGGCTCAACTCGAGGCGGGCGGTTGCGAATCGAGCGATGCAATCTGCGTTAACATGGGTCTCACGCATACAGGTGCATCGGCGTCGGCCGCGCGAATTCTACCATTCAAACGCGTCGCATCCCGGTGCGCTGGAGCCGAGCGCTCCCGCATAGTGCGAGCAGGCCCGACACCGACGTGAACATTTGAACCATCAGCGACCATCACGCCCTGCGGCTGGCTGAAGAGCCGGTAAATGCAACAACTGCTCCTCGATCTGTCGCAACCGCCGCCGCCCCGGCTCACCAACTTCGCCATCGGGGACAATGCCCAGGCGCTGAGCGCGCTGCACGGGTGGCTGCATGGATCGCTGCACGAGCGCTGTATCTATCTGTGGGGACCACCAGGCTGCGGGAAGACGCATCTATTGCGGGCGCTGGTGGGTGCCGCCCGCGATCACGCGATTGCGTCGGTGTACGTCCAGGACGGCACGCTGGAGCCGTTCGAAGACGTCTCTGAATTGCCGCGACTGATCGCACTGGATGATGCGCAGGGCCTGACAGAACTGCAGCAGGCGGCGCTGTTTCGCCTGTTCCAGCGCGCGACCGAAGTGGACACGCTGCTGCTGGTGAGTGGCGCCGCGGCGCCGGCGAGGCTGCGGCTGCGCGATGATCTGCGCACGCGACTCGCGTCCGGGCTCACGTTCCAGTTGCGTCTGTTATCCGACGAAGAAAAGGGTGAGGCGTTGCGCAGCCATGCCGCCAGCCGCGGTTTCGAGCTCACACCAGAGATCGCTCAGTATCTGCTGCGCCGCCGGCGGCGTGATCTTGCTTCGCTCATGCAGGTGCTCGATACGCTCGACCAGTACTCGCTGCGCGTGCAGCGCCCGATCACGCTGGCGCTGCTGCGGGAGATGCTGCAGCCGGAAAATTCCGCGAACGCGCGTCAGCCCTGATTGAGATAGCGATGTTCGTCGAACGTCGCGACCCAGCTCGGCCGATAGACCACGGCGAAGGTGAGCCAGCCGCCGGTCACGAATGCCTCCGCCCATGACATCAGCACGAACCACGGCAGATACTCGCTCCAGAGATAATCGCGCTCGTAGACTCCGGCCAGACTGAGCAGGACGCTGCCCAGCACGCCGGTGGCGACCATGGAAAGCGCTCCGCCGAAGAACGCTGCCGCGAAGATGTAGACGAACAGGTTCGGCGGCAGGCGCGTTTGCACGATGCGCAGCAGCGCATGGGTCAGCGCTACCGGAAATGCGACCATGACCAGCGCGTTTACCGAGAAGCTCCACAACTCGATAGCGCCGGTGAGCGCCTGTCCGGCCAGCACCAGCAGCATGGCGAAAAAGCCGAGGCTGCGCCCGAACAGCAGGGTGCAGGCCGCCGCTCCGAGCAGGTGAAAGCCGAGACCTGGACGCAGACCGGTACGGATGCTCCACAGCAGCGACAACAGTACGATTGTCCCCAGCCACAAATGCAACAGCGCCGGGTTGGAAAGCCGCCGCCACGGGGCTTTGCGGCCGATGACGATGACCAGAGCCGCCAGCACCACATGGGCAAGCCAGTACCAGACCGATGGCAGCAATCCGGAGGTCAAATCCATCGTTTTGTTGCCTTACGCCAGCGCCGCTCCATGATTAAGCTATACTCGTTTGCGTTACCCAGAATGCATCTTCGACGCCTTCTTGACCCCGCAGTTGCACGAATCTCGTTGCCCACAGCCCTTGCTGACTGGCATGGGCGCCGGTCCGGCTGTGAGGTATTGTCGTGCGTCCCCGACAAGCGAGCGCGCGCGCGGCGACCAGAATTGATTCGGACCACGCCCGCATGCGCTTATCCCTGTTCGATCTCGACAACACCCTGCTCGCCGGCGACAGCGACTTCGAATGGGCTCAGTTCCTGATCGAGAAAGGCGTGCTCGATCGCGAAGTGTACGAGGCGCGCAACCAGCAATTCTACGAACACTACAAAGCGGGAACCCTCGACATCCACGAGTTTCTCGACTTTCAGCTAAAGCCGCTGTCGCGCCATCCGCGCAAGGTGCTCGACGAGTGGCATCACGAATACATGCGCGAGCGCATCATGCCGATCATCACGCAGAAATCGCGCGATCTGGTGGAAAGCCATCTGGACGATGCGCGCGTGATCGTAACGGCAACCAACAGCTTCGTGACCACCCCGATCGCCCGTGAGTTCGGTATCGAACATCTCGTGGCGACCGAGCCGGAAGAGCAGGGCGGTGAGTTCACCGGGCGGGTCGTTGGGCAGCCTTGCTTTCGTGAAGGCAAGGTGGTGCGCGTGGAAGCCTGGCTTGCCGAGCATGGCTTGAACTGGGGCTCGTTCGAGGAAACGTGGTTCTATTCCGACTCGTTGAACGATCTGCCGTTGCTCAGCCTGGTGACGCATCCGGTGGCGGTGGATCCCGATGAGACGCTCAAGGAGGCGGCGCTGGAGCAGGGGTGGATGATCATCAGTCTGCGCTGAGCGGATAGGCGTGCATTCCCGTTGCGCGCTGCTGGTGGTGTTCGCCGCGCTGGGCGCATGCAGCCTGGTAATGGGCCTGCTGGCTGGGAGCGTTTCGGTGCCTGTCGCGCAGGTGTGGTCGGCGCTGTTCGGCGGGACGACCGGTCCAGTCCATGACATCATTTTCGCTGTACGCCTGCCGCGTGTGTTGAGTGCCTTCGCCTGCGGGGGCCTGCTCGCGCTGGCCGGCGCGCTGTTGCAGGTCTTATTGCGCAATCCACTCGCCGATCCCTACGTGCTCGGTATATCCGGCGGCGCCGGGCTCGGCCTGCTCGGGGCGAGTGCACTCGGCTTCGGCTACGCCGCCTCCCAGGCCGCCGGCCTCGCGGGCGCGCTGGTCGCCGTGTTCGCTGTCTTCGGGTTGAGCTTTCGCGGCGGAGAATGGAATCTGTACCGCCTCCTGCTCACCGGCGTCGTGTTCTCTTCCGGATGCGGTGCGTTGATCAGCCTGTTGCTCACGCTAGCGCCTGAGACAGCGGTCAAGGGCATGTTGTTCTGGCTGCTGGGCGATCTGTCGGCAGCGGGCTCATCCAACTGGGCCTGGCTGAGTCTGGGCATCCTCGCGTGCCTTGCCACGCTCTTCTCTGGTGTTCTCAATGTACTGAGCCTTGGCCGTGACAAGGCCGCTTCGCTCGGGGTTGCGGTGCTGAAATCCGAAATCGGCATTTACGTGGCAGCGTGTGCAGCGACCGTGACTTCCGTAGGGCTCGCCGGGACCATCGGCTTTGTGGGATTGATCGTGCCGCATGTTCTGCGACTGCTCGGCGTTACCGACTATCGCTGGCTGATTCCCTGCGCCGTATTGCTGGGTGGCGCATTCCTCACGGCGGCCGACACCGCCGCGCGCACACTGTGGGCGCCGCTCCAGATCCCGGTCGGGGTGGTCACCGCGCTGCTGGGCGTTCCGCTGGTGCTGGTCCTGCTCGCGAGACGACCATGACCTTGAGCGCGCGAGGGCTCGAGGCCGGCTTCGCCCACCACAGCGTGGTGCGGGAGGTCACCGTAGACATCGCGCCTGGACAATGCTGGGCGGTTCTGGGCAACAACGGCAGCGGCAAGACGACCCTGCTGCACACGCTCGCCGGCATTCGCGCACCGCGCGCAGGCACCGTGACGCTGGAAGAGCGCGCCTTGCGCGAACTCGATGCGGCAGAGCGCGCGCGCAGGATCGGGCTGCTCCTCCAGGAAGAGCCGCTGGAATTCTGGGGCAGTGTGCTCGAATACGTCGGTCTGGGCCGCTATCCGCACCGGCGTGCGCGGCCCGCGCCAGCGCTGGAAGATGAACGCATCGCGCGCGAGCAGCTCCACCTGGTCGAGCTGACCGCGTTCGCCGGGCGCCCGCTCGCGAGCCTGTCCGGCGGCGAGCGGCAGCGGGCCCGTCTGGCTCTGGTATTGACTCAGCAGCCGGTCTACTATCTTCTGGACGAGCCGCTGCAGCACCTGGACCTGCGACACCAGGCGCGCCTCCTCGCGCACTTCGCGAAACTAGCGGCCGGCGGAGCCGCTGTAGTGATCGTATTGCACGATCCGGTGCTGGCGCGGCGCCACTGCGACCACGCCCTGCTCGTATTCGATCGGGGAGCGCCGCTCAGCGGCGCGCGTGAGGCGGTTTTGACCGCCGCCAACCTGGAGCGACTCTACGGAATCCCGGTTACCCTATAATGCCTGCTTCCGCCAGCCGATCGCCAGGGCGCCGATTCTCCCCCTCGCGCCCGTCGCTGAAGCCAGCGGATCTGCGCGCCGCCGAAAGGCCGCCTCACTAGCTCACATGACACGCTCGAAGCACTTGCTCGGGTCTCGGACGGCGAAGGGCCACGCTGGGCGCGGAGCCGTGTCCGCTGGCACCAGACGCTGGCCTGGGAACGCCTCTCGATGATCAAACGTTTCATCCAGCGCGTGTTGTCGGGACGTCCCCGATCGCAGGCGCCTCTTACTATTCCACTGGAAAAACATGGCATCGACCGCAACCGTATCAGCTCATGCGCGCGGCGGGTGACCGACGGCCTGCAGGAGGCGAGCTTCAAGGCTTTCGTGGTGGGCGGTGCCGTCCGCGATCTGCTGCTGGGCTTCGAGCCGAAGGATTTCGACGTCGCGACCGAGGCGCATCCGGAAGAGGTGCGTGGCATCTTTCGGCGCTCGCGCATCATCGGCCGCCGTTTCCGGCTGGTGCACGTGATGTGCGGGGCTGAGACGGTGGAGGTCTCGACGTTTCGCGGCATGGGCTCGCCCGACGAGGAAGGGCACGAGCGCGACGAACACGGCCGCATCCTGCGCGACAACGTGTTCGGCTCGCAGGAAGAGGACGCGCTGCGGCGCGACTTCACCATCAACGCGCTGTTCTACGATCCCACCACGCAGGAGATTCT